>NZ_JBEGDB010000277.1:0-10663 GCF_043638955.1 Bradyrhizobium sp. 31Argb
AAACTACTTCGCCGTCGTCGCCATTGCCGCCACTCTGCTCTGGATAAGGTAACTGTCCACACGGCCTAGCGCGGCGACGGCCGATAGAACGGTCGGGAGCTTCATATCCTCACCTCCGGCAATGCGATTGGCCGACTTGCGACCGAACCCGCGAAGAGACAAGTCCTCCGAACAGCGAAGCGCGGCGACGTTTGCCAACGGGATCCCCTGAATATCTGATGCAGGAAGATATAGGTTCGATCTCCGTCCTGAAAATTCAAATAATGAGATACGTATCATCTCATTTGACGATATCGGAATCTCTCCGCGAAGCGATGGGCATGGTCACAGCCAGGCCGATGGAATTTGGCCTGCTCGATGCCATATTGAGTGGTGTCGCTAGAACGGTCGGAGATCGATAAGCCTTCTGTTCGCCGATCCGATGAATACCGCTGAACTCAGAAAGACCAGTTCGCAAACTTGGGAGAACAGCAGGATGGCTAAGGCGTACGAAATCATCGACCACAATTATGATGTGGTGATCGTCGGTGCCGGCGGCGCCGGACTGCGCGCGGCACTGGGAATGGCATCGTCAGGCCTCAAGACGGCCTGCGTCACAAAGGTCTTTCCGACGCGCAGCCACACCGTCGCCGCACAGGGCGGCATGGCCGCATCGCTTGGAAACATGGGCGATGGCGACGATTGGCGCTTTCACATGTACGACACGGTCAAGGGCTCCGACTGGCTCGGTGATCAGGACGCGATCGAATACATGTGCCGCGAAGCCGTGCCCGCCGTGCTGGAACTGGAGCACTATGGCGTGCCCTTCTCCCGCACCGCGGATGGTCGGATCTATCAACGTCCCTTTGGCGGCCAGACCATCGCGTACGGAAAGAAGATGGCCCAGCGCACCTGTGCGGCGGCCGATCGGACGGGCCATGCCATCCTGCACACGCTCTATCAGCAGTGCCTGACTCACAGCACGGAGTTTTTCATCGAGTATTTCGCGTTGGACCTGCTGATGGATGATGACGGCGCCTGTCGTGGCCTGTTGGCGTGGAACATGGAAGATGGGACCATCCACCGCTTCAATGCTCACCGCACTGTGCTGGCGACTGGTGGTTACGGCCGCGTCTACTTCTCCTGCACCGCCGCTCATACCTCTACCGGCGACGGCAACGCAATGGCGCTGAGGGCCGGATTGCCGCTCGAGGACATGGAATTCACGCAGTTTCACCCGAGCGGCATCTACGGCTCCGGTTGCCTGATCACGGAAGGGGCGCGCGGCGAAGGCGGCTATCTCACCAACTCCGAAGGCGAGCGCTTCATGGAGCGTTACGCACCAAGCGCAAAGGATCTTGCCGGACGCGACGTCGTATGCCGCGCCATGACGATTGAGATCAACGAAGGGCGCGGCTGCGGTCCGCGCAAGGACTATATCGAACTACATCTGGAGCACCTCGACCCGGAGCTCCTGCACACGCGCCTGCCGGGTATCAGCGAGACCGCGAAAATCTTCGCAGGCGTCGACGTCACACGCCAGCCAATTCCGGTGCTGCCCACCGTCCATTACAACATGGGCGGAGTTCCGACCAATCTGCATGGCGAAGCCGTCACGTCTCGCCACGGCGATCCGGAAACAGTCGTTCCAGGACTGATGGCGATCGGGGAAGCGGCTTGCGTTTCAGTGCATGGCGCGAACCGCCTTGGCTCCAATTCGCTTCTCGACATCATCGTGTTTGGACGAGCAGCGGCTCACCGCGTGATAGAGACCTTGCGTCCGCAAGAGGGCCACGCACCAGCGCCCGACGAGGCGACCGATCGTGCCATCGCGCGTCTCGATCGCATCAGGTGGGCCAAAGGCAAGACTGTCGCCGGCGACATCAGGCTGGCCATGCAACAGACCATGCAACGCCACTGCGCCGTGTTCCGTACCGGCGCTCTGCTGGACGAAGGACTGGCAAAGCTTAACGACGTGATCGCCACGATGCGGAATGACGTTGGAGTGACCGATCACACGATGATATTCAACACCGATCTGGCCGAAACACTCGAACTGGACAACATGCTTGCGCAGGCGAGCGTCAGCCTTCATTCAGCGATCGGTCGCAAGGAAAGCCGCGGCGCCCATGCGCGGGAAGACTTCCCCAAACGCGATGACGAAAACTGGCTGAAACACACCCTGTGCTGGCTCGACGATGATGGCCGTGCGCGCCTCGACTACAGACCAGTGCATTTGCAGCCTCTCTCAAACGAGGTCCAGTCAATCCCGCCAAAAGAGCGCGTGTACTGATCGAGGGGTACCGCTCAATGCTGGATATGTCGCTCAGTTCAAGAAAACCGGTGGCCGATGTTACCGACAATACAAGGAAGCTTCGACTCCATTGTAGGTCGTCGGATGGATTCTAATCGATATTCCTTTCGAATCGCCGCTTGCCGTAGCCAATTGGCTAAGAGCATCGAACCGGAGCCGCTGTAAGATTGATCAACCTTGCATGAAAAACGCTGTCTACACCGGACAGGAAGGCTTCGCCTCATCGCTTACCGCGTTGCAGGCAACAACGGCGGTCGCCTGGGCAATCGCTGTCAAGCGTGTCACGCCAGAAAACGATGAGTTGCGCCTGCGATGGTTGCCCCATCCGAACCTCCCGGCGCCGGTCAGAGGACCGTCACCCCGAGAGATCGCGTTCTGGCTGGCCGCAGTCTCCCCGCCGGAGGAAGGCGCCACGCCCGGCCCTACCGCGCTTCTTCTTGAGCAAAGTGCCGCGCTGCTTGACGTGCAGGAAACGAACCACTTGGCGCGACTCCGGCATCATGAGGATCGGCGCAGTTATCTGGCCGCCCACGCCGGAGCACGTCTGATCCTTGGACATATAGTAGGCCGACCGCCCAATGCCCTGCGGTTTGCACCGTCGGCGAATGGCAAGCCGGTCCTTCTCATCGATCCGCAGGAAATCGACTTCAGCCTCAGTCATGCCAGGGGCGCCGTTGCCGTCGCAACAGCACGCATGCCCATCGGGGTCGACGTCGAACCCCTACGCGAAGTGGATCATCTGGATTCCATGAGCGAGCTGGTCCTGGCCGCCGAAGAACAAGCTGCTCTGCGGAAAGCGTCGGAGATATCCCGGTCCCGATTGTTTCTCCGCTATTGGACCCTCAAGGAGGCATTGCTGAAAGCGGCCGGGCTAGGTTTCGCAGTTCCGCCAAATGAGGTCATCGTCGATGCAGGACCAAGCCCAACGGTCCTCGCGGTACCTCCTGCGCTTGGATCTGTCGCGCAATGGCACCTTATCGCCCCTTCTGACACCTGACGGAAGCACCGACAAAAATACCGCCGTGGACGAAAATCCACGGCGGTAAATCATGGAGGCCAGCAACGTGGCGGAGTCTCAGAAATTGAACGTCGTCGACAGCAGATACGTGCGCGGAGCGGCGAGCGTGATCACGCCGCTATAAGCGGATGCCCAGTAGGCCTCGTTGAAGACGTTTTCGACGCTGGCACGAACCGCGATCGGCTTACCGTTCCAGGGAGACGTGAAGGTGTATCGCGCGCCGAGATCCACCCTCGTCCATTCCGGCAGCGTGAGTGTGTTCGTCACGTTGACATATTGCGAGCTGGTGTAGATCACCCTCCCCGTCAGCGTGAGATCGCGCACGAACGGCGTGTCCCACTCCGCACCGATGTTCGCAGTGACGGCCGGCACGCCGATGGCCGTTCTGCCATCGGTGAGACCGCCAGGCGTTCTGACCTGTTCACCTCGGATCAAGGCTACGCCACCCAGCAATCGAAGCTCGGGCGTGATCTCGCCGAACACGTTGAGTTCTACACCGCGGTTGCGCTGCTCGCCGTTGAGCTGCTGCGAGGGTTGCGGCAGCCCAGGCACCGCAATGATGCTCGGCTGAGAGATGTCGAATACGCTCATGGTCGTGGTGAGACGACCTGTATCGATCTTCACGCCCGCCTCGGCCTGCTTGGTTTGAGCCGGTGGAAACACGGTTCCCACGTTGGAAAACGCGCCGGACACGACGACCGGTGTTTGAAGACCTTCGATGTAGTTCGCATAGAGCGAGATGTTCTCGACCGGTCTCACGACGATTGCGTAAGCCGGCGTCCATACCGAAGCGTCGCTCTCCGGCCTGCTTGACGCGGGCGTAAGAAAATTAGTGACCTCGCTTCCTGCGGTCTGACGACGGACGCCAACCGTTAGCTGAACGCGCTTGTTCAGGAATGACATCGTGTCGGAAACACCGACGCTCCAGAGGTTGACGCCGGTGAGCTGATTGGCGCCGACCACAGTGAAATTGGGACGAGGAATATTGGTCGGCTCGGTGTAGAGGTTCCAGAAGATCGTGCCGCCGCCCGGGGGCGTCAGAACGCGCTGGCTATGGGTTCGATCGTTGATTGAGTAACCGACGTTGATCGCGTGATTGATCGGGCCCGTATCCGCGTTGATGCGAACACCGGCTTCGCCCGCAAAGGTCTCGAATGTCTCCTTTCCGGTGAACGGGTTCGAAGCCAGGTCGCCCACCTGGAGTGCTCCCGTTCGCGTCGCGTTGGTGAGAATAGGCGACGGATAGGCATAGTTGATGTTGCTGTCGTGATAACCGAACGACGCGTACGCGGTCATCCAGTCGGTCAAGTCGACCTCGCCTCTCGCGGTCGAGAAAAAGTCCGTCGGCTCATAGAACGCCCAAGGTACCTGGAAATTGGTTCCGGCCTTCGGCGGTGGAGGAATGAAGGTCGTGGTTGGAGCGATGGTGAAGAACCGCAACGGCGGATGCAGGACGTCGGCCTGGTAACCGATATCGACCGCCATGCGCGCGTTCTCGCCACGATAGTCGAGGCCCAGCACCACATTGCCGAGTTCGTCGTTCTGGCGGTTCCAGGGCGTATTGCCGTTGCGATAGGTGCTGTTTAGCCGAACGCTCCACTCCTTGTGCTCGCCGTAGCGCCGACTGACGTCGATGGCCTCGCCAAACTGAGACTTCGAAATGTAAAATCCGGTGAGCTGCGTAATATCGACGTCGGGCGCATGCTTGGTGAGGAGATTGACACTGCCGCCGACGGCGCCGCCGCTTGCGACACCGGTGCCTCCGACCGTCATGCCGTTGAGCACCGCGCTCGGCCCTTTCAGCACTTCGACCCGCTCTATGAAGTTCGCACCGGTAGAATAGCACGGTGCGATTCCGTAAAGTCCGTTCAACGCGTAATCGCAACTGTCATAGTAGAAGCCGCGGATGAAGAGGCTATCGGCGCCACCGCCCGCCGCCTGCACCACTCTGACGGAAGGATCGTTCGCCAAAACGTCGCGGATAGTACGCGCCTGTTGATTCTGAATCAGCTCCGCCGTGTAGCTGGTCTGGTTGAACGGCGTATCCATCACGCTGCGGTTGCCCAGCAGTCCTAGGCTTCCGCCTGTTGCGACCTGTCCACCGGCATAGGGAGCGGGCGGCGCGCCAAGCGTTCCCGTCGAAGGCACCGCATACGGGACCGGCTCAACCCGGCGAGGAGCCGGGGCAGCAACGCGCCTTTGCACGCGTGTCGTGGAGGTCTGCGGCCTCTGGCTCGTCTGTCGCACCCTTGATCTCGTTGGTGCGTCTACGGTGACGGGCGGCAAATTTCCTTGTGCAAATACTTTCTGACTGTCCAAAAAATCCAAGGAAAGCGCGAGGTAACTCGCCGCTCCCAGCGCAACAGCACGCAGAACATTTCTCGCCCCGACGTCTTACGTCATGCCTAACACCCCCAGGCAACTTGCAGGTCCCTGGATTCGTCCTAACACGCGCTTCTGCAGGGGGTGGAGAAACGCCCAATAGAAATGATCTAAGCTCGCGATGCTGTTGCGGCGAATTGCTCGCAGAGCCTGTCTAACAACGATGAAACAACATCATGCATTCTTTGAAATCGTTCTAAAGAATATGCGCCATGCGCGCGATAAGCACGGTTGGTCCATGATGATTCCGTGACCGAGAATGTTCGCACGCCGTTCTCAGCAGGAGCTTCGGGAATTCTTTCCATGAATATTTGGGAAGTTGTGGCAGCCACATCTCCCGAACTCGCTTCCAAAGATTCGGCGGAAAGAGCGTGGTGTCTTCAAACAGCGCGCGCGGGAAATCAGTTGCTCAACGGGTAGATCTTTCCCGGATTCATGATTCCTCTCGGGTCCAGCGCCGTCTTTACCGCCTTCATGAGCGCCACCCCCTCACCGTGCTCCGTTTGCATGTGCACGATCTTGTGCAGCCCTACGCCGTGTTCGCCTGAGCATGTGCCTCCCATCGCAATGGCTCGGCGCGCGGTGCGAAAGGCGAGCGCCTCGGCGCGCTCAGTCTCTTGCGCGTCCTTCGGATCGAACAGGATTCCGAGATGGAAATTACCATCACCGACATGGCCGACGATCGGCGCCGTCAGGCCAGATGCGACAATGTCCGCCTTGGTCTCCAGCAGACAGGCCGGCAGCGCCGAAATCGGCACGCAGGCATCGGTACCCATATTGGCCTTACCGGGCTCAAGCGCCATCACCGCTTGATAGGAATTGTGGCGCGCCTTCCACAACCGCGTCCGGTCTTCCGGCCGCTCGGCGAATTGAAACGCGCCGCCGCCGTGATCCGCTGTTATCGCCTGCATCATCTCCACTTCCTCGCGCACTCCGTTCGGCGTGCCGTGAAACTCGAGAAAGAGCGTCGGCGTCTCCACATAATCCAGTTTCGAATAGCGGATTGCGGCGCGCATCTGCACCTCGTCGAGCAGTTCAATGCGCGCCATCTTCAGATTGGATTGCAGCGCCGTCACGACAGCGGCGACAGCACCTTCAAGCGAGGCAAACTGGCAGACGGCGGCAACGATCGTCTCCGGCTGGCCGTAAAGCTTGAGCTGGATTTCGGTGATGACGCCGAGCGTTCCTTCGCTGCCGACATAGAGACGGGTGAGATCGAGGCCAGCAGATGACTTCCGCGCGCGGCTGCCGGTGCGGACGATGCGGCCATCGGGCGTGACGACGGTGAGGCCGAGAATGTTCTCACGCATCGTGCCATAGCGCACCGCATTGGTGCCGGAGGCCCGCGTGGCGGCCATGCCGCCGATCGAGGCATTGGCTCCTGGATCGACCGGAAAGAACAGGCCGGTGTCGCGGACATGCGCGTTGAGGGCTTCGCGCGTCACGCCCGCCTGGACCCGGCAGTCGAGCGAGTCCGGTGTGACCTCCAGGATTTTGTCAAAGCGCGTCATATCGAGCGACACGCCGCCGGCAAGAGCTGCAAGCTGGCCCTCCAGCGAAGACCCCGCGCCAAAGGGCGTGACCGGCACGCGGTGTTCGTTGCACAGCGCGAGAACGAAGGCGACCTCCTCGTTGGTCTCGGGAAAGACCACGAGATCGGGCACACCGACTGCCGGCAGGCCTTCGCCGTGGCTGTGCTGGTCGACCACCGCCTGCGAGACCGTGACACGCGCGCCCAGGCGTTCAGCGAGCCTCGCGCGCACAGCGGCGATGACTTCCGTTGTTGGGCGCGGCAGGGTGTGGGCGTTCATGTCGGCCTCCATTGTGACCCGGCCTCCATCTGCACCACGGCGATCCGCCTTTCAAGCCGCGACGGCGACGGCTCTCGTGAGCACCAAATCCAGCCCGCTAGCTTATTCGGCGGCCTCGCCGTGGCCGAGATAGGCGCCCATCAGGCGGGGATCGCGCGCGACCTCGGCGGCGCTTCCCTCGGCAACGATACGTCCCGAGCTCAGCACATAACCGCGGTGGGCGACGGCGAGCGCCATGCGGGCATTCTGCTCCACCAGCAGGATCGCCGTCCCCTGCCGATTGATTTCCACGAGCTTGCCAAAAACCTGCTCGACCAGCAGCGGAGCAAGTCCGAGCGACGGCTCGTCGAGCAGCAGCAGACGCGGACGGCTCATCAATGCGCGGGCAATGGCGAGCATCTGCTGCTCTCCGCCTGAGAGCGAGAAGGCCAGCGATGCCGACAGGCGCTTGAGGTTGGGGAACAGTTCGAGCATCTCCTCGATCAATCCCGCCAGTTCACCGTGCGGTCGCCCATAGGCGCCGATCTTGAGGTTCTCGATGACTGTCAATCCGCCGAACAGCCGCCGGCGCTCGGGAACGAGCGCCAGTCCCATTCCGACCAGACGCTCGGTCGGCTCCCTGATCAGCTCCTGACCTGTGAAGCGCACCGAGCCCGATGCCTGCGCCAGACGCGCGATCGCCTTCAGCGTGGAGGATTTGCCTGCTCCGTTGTTGCCGAGCAGCGCCACGAACTCGCCGACACCGACCTTCAGCGACACCTGCCGGACCGCCTCGATGTCACCGTAGCGGACCACGAGATCGGAGACCTCAAGCAGCGGCGCGCCGGTGCCTTCGCTCGCGCGGCCGACCTGTTCATGGAGCTCCGCCTCGCGGTCGGCACGGCCGAGATAGGCCTCGATGACGGCGTCGTTGCGCTGGATCTCGGCCGGCGCTCCTCGGCCAGCACCTTGCCGAAATTGAGCACAGTGATCCGGTCGGCGAGCGTCATCACTACTTCCATCTCGTGCTCGATCAAGAGGATCGTCATCCCGCGCGCATGCATCTGGCGGATCACCTCGATCAGGCGCGCGGTCTCGGCGTGGTTGAGACCTCCATGCGGCTCGTCAAGCAGCACGAGGCGCGGCTCCAGCGCGAGCGCCTTGGCGATTTCGAGCAACCGCCTTTGTCCCTGCGGCAACGAGGCGGCATTCGCATCGGCAACGTCGGCAAGCCCGACGAACGCAATGATCTCGTCGACCCGGCGTGCGTTTTCCTGGTCGAAGCGCCACGGATGAGCCCTGCCGTGCCGCGCGGCAAGGACATTCTGGCGCACAGTCATCGAGCCGAACAGGCGGGTATTCTGGAATGTGCGTGCCAGCCCCATTGCCGCGAGCTGGTGCAACGGCTTCGACGTGACGACGGCGCTTTCGAAACGCACCTCGCCTCCGGTCGGCGTATAGATGCCGCTAATGATGTTGAACAGCGTGGTCTTGCCTGAGCCGTTGGGGCCGATCACGGCATGGATCGTGCCCTGCGCGACGGTGAGCGATACGTCTTCGAGCGCCGTCAGGCCGCCGAAGCGTTTGGTGACGCCGGAGAGTTCAAGCAGCGCGTTCATGATGCGTCACGTCCGATCGTGCATAGGATTTTTCGCGCCGGCGAAGACTGCGGAAGGCGGACAGAACCAGTCCGGAGAGACCGGCAGGGAAGAAGGTGATCACGAGGATGACCATAACGCCGAACACGGCAAAGTAGTATTCCTGCATGAAGCGCAACAGCTCCGGCACGAAGGTATAGAGGATGGCCCCGAGCACGGCGCCAAGGGGGCTGCCGAGGCCGCCGACCACCGCCATGGCGAGGTAGGAGAAGGTCGACTGCCACGAGAAGACGTCGGGGCTGATATAGCCGCGCAGCAGCACGTAGCAGATGCCGGCAAGACCGCCATAGGCGGCCGAGATCACGAACAGCATGATCTTCAGCCGCGAAATATCGACGCCGATGGCCTGCGCCGCCAGCGGATCGTCGCGCAGCGCGCGGATGCGCAGACCCAGCGGACCATTGGCGATCCAGACCTGGAGCAGATAGGCGCAAGCGACGATCGCGAGCAACACCCACAGCATCTTGTCGTTCTCACCGGCAAGCCCGATGCCCGGGATCGCGGTGATGCCGTTGGCGCCGTTGGTCAGTCCCTCCCAGTTCACCAGCAGCCGCTCGACGATCAGCGCGAAAGCCAGCGTACACAGGGCGAGGTAGTGCCCCTTCAGCCGCAATGTCGGCCAGCCCAGCGCCATCCCCACCGCGGCGGAGATTGCGATCGCGCCGATCGCGGCGACCGGCACCGGCATGCCTGCGGCCTGAAGCAGCGTGAATCCATACGCCCCGATGCCGAAGAATGCGCATTGTGCGAGCGACATCTGGCCGCCGAAGCCGAGAATAAAATTGAGCCCGAGGACCAAGAGGATGTTGATCAATGTCACGTCTGCGACCTGCAGATAATACACCGACAGGAATTGCGGCAGGACGAGGCCGCAAAGGATCGCAACGCCGATCACCAGAAGGGCGAGCGTACGCATCGTCAGCGTGTTTCCGTCGACGGTCATTTATGGACGCTCCAGTTCGAGTTCGCCGAAAATGCCCTGCGGGCGGAACATCAGAACTGCGATCAAGACGCCGAACGCAATCACGTCGATATATTCCGACGAGATGTAGAAGGATCCCGCCGACTCGATGACGCCGAAGATCAGGCCACCGACGAGCGCGCCGGGGATCGAGCCGAAGCCGCCGAGGATGGTCGCTGCGAAGGCACGGAGCGACAGGTTAACGCCCATGTCGGAAGATACGTAAGACAGCGGCGCGATCAGCCAGCCCGCCAAGGCTGCGAGCATGGTAGCGTACGCAAAGATGAAAGCGATGATGCGGGCGGTGGGAATGCCCATCAGCCGCGCAGCTTCAGCGTCCTGCGCGGTGGCGCGCATTGCGCGACCGAGCGCCGTATGCTGAAACAGCGTGTGCTGGATCGCCATCATCACGGCGAGCGCCGCCAGGATGACGAGATACTGCGCGTAGATCGTGGAGCCGAACAACTGCACAGAGGTCGTGCCCAGGGTAGGGCTATCGCATATGGGCGAGGGCGCGGAGAAGGAAGTCGTTGTTCCATCTGGCCTGGAGCATTTTGTGGC
>NZ_JBEGDB010000278.1:0-10539 GCF_043638955.1 Bradyrhizobium sp. 31Argb
TCACTCCCGCGAATCATCGTTCAACTCACGGAATCAGCGATCAAATTCCTTCGCAAGATGTGCGAATATGACAGCCGCCTGCGGGGAGAGGTCGGATCGCATCGCAGATGCGATCCGGGTGAGGGGGACTCTCCGCGAGTCCATCTGTCACTGTGATCGCGGAGACAGCCCCTCACCCCAACCCTCTCCCCGCGAAGGGCGGGGAGAGGGAGAGTCCGTGCCTAGCGCAATACTAGCCCGGTTGCCGCCTCCAGCTCTGAAATCGCCTGGTCCGCGCTCACGACCTTGATCGTGGTCATGCCCATGTCGCGCGCGGGCTTCAGGTTGACGCCGAGATCGTCGAGATAGACGCAATTGTTCGGATCGACCTTCAGCGTTTCCACCATCAGCTTGTAAATGCGCGGATCGGGCTTGCGCAGGCCGATCTTGGCGGATTCGATCACGTGATCGAACAGCGCCATCACCTCCGCGACATAGAGCGTGCGGCCGCTTCTGCTCCCGATCGCGTTCGCCGGCAGGTTGTTGGTGATGCAGCCGGTCTTGAATTGGGCCTTGATGCGCTTCAGCGCTTCCACCATGTCCGGGCGCAGGTCGCCCTGCAGCAGCGGCAGCACGTCCCGGCCGCGCACCTCGGCGCCGAGCGCGAGCGATTCGGCGGCGAACAGCGCATCGAAGGTCTCGATGTCGACCTCGGCGCGCTCGAACTTGGCCCAGGCGTTTTCCAGGTGGTTGGCGGCGTTGGTGCGGCGGATGATGTCGGCCGGCAGGCCGCGCTCGGTCTCGAACCGCGTGAACGCCTCGAACGGCGAGGTGGTCAAGACGCCGCCGAAATCCCAGATCACTGCCTCGATCATTTCCTGCTGCCTGCCGTTATGTTTGTTGACGAGCGGCTAACACGGATCGATCCGGGGAGCCAGCCTGAAACCGGCGGCTTGGCGATGCGCGCGACGCAAGCTATTGCTGTGACCATGAAAGCCTTGCTCGCGATATCAGCAGCGCTCGCGCTGCTCTCCTCCACGCCGGCCTCCGCCATCGTTGGCGGCGGCGTGCCGTCCGCCGAAGGCGTCAGCCGCTCCATCGTCACCATCGTCGGCTCGCGCGGCAATTTCTGCACCGGCGCACTGATCGCGCCGAAAGTGGTGCTCACGGCGGCGCATTGCGTGCAGCCCGGCGCGGACTACAAGATCGTCGAATATGGCCCGGACCGGCAGCCGCAATTGAAGGACGTCAAGAGCATCGCGATCCATCCCACGTTCAGGATGGACGCCATGACCTCCCATCGCGCCACTGCCGACGTGGCGCTGCTGCAGCTTGCAGCACCTGCGCCCGGCAAGGCGCCTGCGGCGCTCGGCGCGCCCAACATTCCGGTCGTCGTCGGCAGCCGCTTCACCATCGCGGGCATCGGCGTCACCGTGCGCGGCGACGGCAAAAGCGGCGGCATGGTCCGCGTCGCCGGGCTTGGCGCCTGCACCGGCGATTCCGGCGGGCCGGTGTTCGAGGACAAGCAAACGGGTCCGGCGATCGTCGGCGTCATTAGCTGGTCAACGGGGCCGAACAATTCCGCCGGTTGCGGCGGCATCACCGGCGTGACGCCACTGACGCTGTATCGCGACTGGATATTACAGACCGCAAGGCAGTGGGGCGCGGGGTTCTGACTTCGTAGGGTGGGCAAAGCGCAGCGTGCCCACCATTCACGGTCGGTGCAAGTAAAGGTGGGCACGCTTCGCTTTGCCCACCCTACAACCCGGCCGTCATTGCCGGGCTTGACCCGGCAATCCATCCTCCCCCGCAAGACTCATTTCTTGATGGATGCGCGGGTCAAGCCCGCGCATGACGAGAGGCGATCAATGCCCCGCCGCCTTGTTCGCAGCGGCGTTGTTCAGCACGATCAGCGCATCCACGGCGATGCCGAGCTTCGTGTTGATCAGGAACGGATTGATGTCGATCGAGGCGATGCGGTTGCCGGCGTCGGCGATCAGGTTGGAGAGGCCGACCAGGGCCTTCACCGCGGAGGCCTCGTGCAGTGCCGGCTTGCCGCGATAGCCCTTCAGCTTGATGCCGGCTTTTGTCTTCGCGATGAGCTGCTTTGCCTCTTCCGCATCGAGCGGTGCACCGGCGAGTGCGACGTCCTTCAATAATTCGATATCGACGCCGCCGGTGCCGAACAGCACCACCGGCCCCATCTCGGCATCGAGCGAGGCGCCGACCACGAGCTCAAGATCGGCCTTTACTTGTTGCGCGATCAGGATGCCCTCGAGCTTCGGCTTGTTCTTGAGCTTCCTGACCCGCGCCGTGATCTCATTGAACGCCTTCTTCACCTCTGCCGCGCTGTTGAGGTTCAGCACCACGCCGCCGATATCGGACTTGTGCAGGATATCAGGGCTGACCACCTTCGCGACCACGGGAAAGCCGATCTTCCGGGCAATGGTCGCCGCCTCCGTCGCCGTCTGCGCGAGCTCCTCCTTCGAGATCGGAATGCCGTAAGCCTTGAGCAGCTTTTTCGAGGCGACCTCGTCGAGCGCCGCGGCGCCGTTGGCGCCGTTCAGCGCCTTCTCCAGCATCGCGCGCGCGGATGCCGTCGAACTCGAGACGATGTCAGGCACTTCCTTGCGCAACTGCGCGTATTCGATCAGCGACTTGATCGCGCCGACCGCGCGGTCGAGCCCCTGCAGCACGGCGACATTGGGGAGCGTCTTGCGCAGCGCCTTGGTATGTTCGGTGAAGCCGATCGACATCGCGCTGATATAGATCACGGGCTTGCCGGCTTGGCCGGCCATCTCGTTGACGATGCGAAGATTGCGCTCGCGCAGTTCATGCGGCGCCTTCGGCAGTTCGGCATCGATGATCACGATATCGGTGTCGGGATCGTCGATCATGATCTTGATCGACTTCATGTAGACGGAGGGATCGACCACGGCGGCAAAGCCGGCGTCCAGCGGATTGCCGACAATGCTGCCGGGGCCAAGCATCTTCGCGAGCTGTTCGGTCGCGTTCGGGCTGAGCGGCGCGAAATTCAGTCCGGCCGAATAGAACGCGTCGATCAGCAGCCCGCGCTTGCCGCCGGACAGCGACACCGCGGCGAGCCGGTTGCCCTTCGGCAGATCGGCATGCACGAAGCATTCGGTGGTCTCGATCAATTCATCCAGGCCGCGGACGCGGATCACGCCCTCGCGGGTCGAGATCGCGTCAAAGGTCTCGATCGAGCCGGCGAGCGCGCCGGTATGCGCCATCGCCGCGGCGCGGCCGCCTTCGGAGGCGCCGAGCTTCAGCGCGATCACCGGCTTGCCGGCGGCGCGAGCGGCCTTGCAGGCATCGCGGAACGCCTTCGTGTTTCGCACGCCTTCCAGGTAGACCACGATGACGCGAACGCTCGGATCGGCGGCGAAATAGTTCATCAGGTCGGGTGTGGTCAGCCCGCTCTCATTGCCGGTCGTCACCATGTAGCCGACACCGACGCCGCGATCCTCCAGCGTCTGGCGGATCGCCATCACGATCGCACCGGATTGGCCGGCGATCGCCACCGGTCCGGCTTCCATGGTGACGATGCGGTCGTCGATATTGGTGAAGAGGTTTTCGCCGGCGCTCAAGTTTCCCAGGCAATTGGGTCCAGTCACCGCAAGCCCGGTCTCCTGCACCGCCTGTTTCAATTCCACCGCGAGCCGTTGGCTTTCTTCGTCCTGCAACTCGCTGAAGCCAGAGGTGACGATGGTGGCGGAGCGCGCGCCGGCGGCGGCCGCATCGCGGATCACCTGCACCGCAAAGCGCGCCGGCACCAGCACCAGCACATGATCAGGCTTGTCGGGGAGGCTCGCAAAATCCTTGTAGCAGGTGACGCCCCAGATCGTCTCGCGCTTGGTGTTTACGGGATAAAGCCCGCCGCGATATCCGTATTTGATCAGGTTGTTCCAGATCCGCTCGGCGTAATTACCGGGCTTGTCCGTGGCGCCAACCAGCACGATGTTGCGCGGGTGCAGCATCGCATGGATCCGCTTGACCACGTCGCTGGCATCACGCGACGGCGACCATTTCTCTGTCGGAGCGGATGCGGGGCTGAACTGTGCTTCCATGGACCTCGCCTTGTCGTTTCCTGCGGCGCTGCGGCGAACACCGTGCGCCATGTTTTTTGTTATTTCTATTGGGGCTTGCCGAGCGTGGCAACTCACACTGGCTGCATGCCGCTACGCGTTGATGCGATATCCCACCGCACGGACAATATTCACGGTGTTGTCATCCGCGAGGGGCCGGATTCGATCATCGTCGCGCGCAGCAGATAGCGTTCCGGCCCCGATGTCAGCGCGTCGAATGGCTAGCAGGTCGAGAGCACCAGCTCATATCCGCTCGACAATGGATCGATGCCGGAGGCATCGAAGCGCACCACCGAGCTGGCGTCGGCGCGATAGCGGAAGGTCTTGCCATCGCTGCGGGTGACGTCGATCTCGTCGCCGATCACGACGTCCTTCAGGAAGCGGAAATGGGTGTCGCGATGCGCGGAATAGACGGCAACGCCGCGTTCGCCGGCCTCGGGTGTGAGCTCGACTTGGCCCGGGCCGAACGCGAGCGCCTGGCCGCTCGAGCCCGCGAGCACGATGGCACTGGCATTGAGCCGCTTCACCTCGATGCGCGCGACCGGCCAGGTGTCGGCCCATGACCACGGTTTTGTCGGATGCCCGGTGGCGATGGTTTGGGTGAAGGCACGTTCGAGCAGCACCTGCGCGAGGAGGGCTTTGGCGTGAATGTAGGCGCCTTGGCCGAACAGGATTAGGCCGAGGAGGGCGAGGAGGAGAGGGGCAAGGAAACGCGGCATTTGACCGATACTCCGACGTCATTGCGAGGAGCGCAGCGACGAAGCAACCCATCTCTCCACAAGCGGTGACATGGATTGCTTCGCTGCGCTCGCAATGACGCGTGTGGAAAGAGTCGCGCGCGGCCCTCGGGGACGGGAGGCCGCGCGCGCCAAGAGGAGGTGGGGGCGCCTCCTCTTTTCATTCGGCATCAGCGGGCGAAGTTCCGACGCCGGATGAATGCGAACAGGAGCAGGCTCAGCGTGAGCAGGATCGCGCCGGCGATCATCTTCAGTTCGGCGTCGGTCGCGGTCTTCGGCAGCTTGATCGCGTCGGGCGCCTGCACCACCGCCGGGCGCTTCAGGGCTGCGACCTGCACCCGTCCATCGCCTTCCACGCGCCGCTCGGTCGGTGCCGCCGGCAATTGCGGGCGCTCGCCGAAGACTTTCGCGAAATCCCAGCCAGCGGGTAGGTTGAGCGGCAATTCGCTCACTTTCAGCGGCTCGCCGTCGGGCCGGCTTGGGGTCTTGTCGACCGCAACCAGGCTGGTCAGCCGCGTCACGAGCTGATGCTCGAGCGCCAGCGCCAGGATGGTTTTGTCGGCGTCCTCAGGACTCGCCTGCCGCGTGGTGCGCGCAACCTCGGCGTCGTCGATCTTGCGCCGCGCCCACAGCTTCGACAGGCCCTTGCCTTCGGCGGCGTTCGCCAGCGGCAGCGTCACGAGCCAGGGGCGGTCGCCGATGCGGCCCTTGATCTCGACGGAGCCCGCGAGCTTGTCGAGTTTGGCCGCCAGCACCAGCGGCTCGCCGCGATAGAGGTCGGGAAGGATCGCCGGCGTAACCTCGGCATGTGCGTCGGAGAATTTGGCGGAGAGACTGGTCACCGCGGGATTCTCGAGCTTCGCGAACAGCGAGCGCATGCGCTCCTCGACCTGGTCGGTGGAGCCGATATGGGTGAAGGCGCCGCGGCCGAGCTCGGCGGCGCGCGTCATCAGATAGGTGTTGGGCGCCGAGCCGATGCCGACCATGAAGATGCGGGAGCGGCCGCGCATCGCCGTGATCGTCTCGAACAATTGCTGTTCGTTGCCGATGGCGCCATCGGTCAGGAACACCACCTGGCGGACATGATCGGAATCGCTGTTCGAGCGATCCGTCAGCGCCGCCCGCATCGCCGGCACCATCCCGGTGCCGCCATTGGCCTGCAGCGCGCTCACGAAGGCGGTGGCGCGGCCGAGATGCTCGCTGTCCGCCGGCACCGCCGATGGGAACAGCACGTCCATGGTGTTGTCGAAACGGATCACGTTGAAACGATCGTTCGGCTGCAGCCGGCCGAGCGCGTAAGTCAGGCTCGCTTTCGCCTGCACGATCGAGGTGCCGCCCATGGAGCCGGAATTGTCGATCACGAAGATCACTTCGCGCGGCCGTGGCTTCTGCTCGGCCTGCTCGACGGCAGGCGGGGTAACGAACGCGAGCAGATAGTCGGCGTCGCCGACACGCTCGCGGAACAGCCCGACCGACGGAGCCTTCTCGGCGGCAGGCCTCCAGGTCAGCTCGAAATCGCGGTCCGCAGGCACCGGACCATCGGTGAGCCTGATAATCCGCGTCGCGTCGTCGACGTCTTCGATCTTCACGGTGTGATGATGGCTCTTCACCTCGCCGAGTGGGAAGCCGGCCTGCAGGCGAACGGTGATGTTGGTCGGATTAACCGGCGCATGCTCGGCCGGATCGAGCACCGGCGGCGTGATGTGGTCGCGATCCGGAACGGGATCAGACTTCGTCGCACCCCAGCCGCCGCCATCTGGACGGAGGTCGACGCTCTGCACGAGCGGCTTCGGATTGTAACGCGGCGCGACCACCATCGGCACGCGCAGCGAGAATTCGTTGCCGGACTGCTGCACCGGCTCCTGATATTCGATCTGCACCAGCACGGTTTCGCCCGGGCCGATATTGGCGACCGAGTTGGTGAAGATGTTCGGTCGCTCCTGTTCGATCAGCGCGGCCTTCTGGCCGTTCTGCTTGGCCTGCTCATAGATGATGCGCGCCTGCTTGCGCTCCTTGATATCGCCGACCACGATGCGATCGCCGACCACCATCTTCAGCGTGTCGACCGCGCCGCCTGCCGGCAGCGGATAGACGTAAACCGCTTCAACCCAGTCCTTGGTCGGGTTGCGGAAGATCTGGGTGACGCGGGCGCGGACGGTCGGGCCTGACACCGTGAGGTCGACATCGGTGCCGAGCCTGACGGCATCGTCATATCCCTCGTCGGTCTTCAGCAGCAGCGAGCCGGAGCCGGAACGGGCGTCGCCCGGCTTGATGAACGCTGCCGGCGGCTTGATCTCTACCGACCACGCCGGCGCGAAGTTCACAAACAATGCCGCGAACCCGATGATGAGCGCGGCAACGCCTTCCACCACGAAAAACAGCGCTATCCGCATCTTGCGCGACAGGCGCGGGCGGCTGGTCACGATACAATCGTACGTCGTCATTTCCTTCTCCCGAGGAACGTCTTGGACGTGCAAAATCTTCGGGAAAGTGCCTCGAGGCGCGAGCAGAATGATCGGCATTGTTCAGCCGCCGCCGGGCGCCGCACGCCGCGCTGTCGGCGGCTTTGTGCGGTTTTGTGCTGAAATGTGCGGTCTGGTAGAGTCGGCGTGAATCAGCATGGGGTGACGATGCCGACGCCGGACAAGCAGCTCTCCGAAGAACAAAGCCGGCAGATCGCGGAGCTGATCCGCGAGGAACTGGCGCGCCGGCGCATCTCGCGGCAGGCGCTGGCCGAGCAGGCCAAGCTCAGCCTCTCGACATTGGAGAAGGTCTTGGGCGGGCGCCGCCCGTTCACGCTGCAGACCACGGTGCGGCTGGAACAGGCGCTCGGCGTCTCCTTGCGCAAGGTCCAGCCGGCGCCGGCGATTCCGGTGGCCAATGGCGAAGTCGCGCCCGACGGGTTAGGGGCGTATTCGCGGCGGGCGGTGCAGTGGATCAAGGGCACCTATCTTACGGTCAGGCCCTCCTTCGGGGCCAAGGACGCGGTCTATGCCTATCGCACCGAGATCGCCTGGGACGACGCCGTCTCGTCGCTGATTTTTCGCGAGGGCGAACGGCTGGATGCCGCCTACACCCAGTTCGGCGAAGTCGCCGTGCCCAACCAATCCGGCTTCGTCTATCTCGTCACCAACCGGCACGGCCAGCATCGCCTGATCACGGTGTCCAGGCCGCGCAACACCGGCGAGATGTACGGCATCATCACGACACTGCTCGCCGGCCGCGGCTCGCTGCTGACGCCGATCGCTGCACCAATCGCATTCGTGCCGATCAAGAATATCGCCAATCCCTCGGTCGGGCGGGTGTCACCCGAGGATGAAAACTACGCGCTCTATCGCGAACATCTGCGCCGCACCGTCGACGAGCCGTTCGCCATCTTCCTGCCGGGTTGACGTCTCGCTATGAGGCGCGGTGCAGGGGTGATGGCGAAACGATGGAGGCGAGCAGCACGGCGAGGATGCCGGTCAGGAAAACGCCGTCAAACGTGCCGGCGCCGCCGATCGAGGCGATCGGCGCCCCCAGGCTGCCGATCTTGTCCAGGTTGAGAATATCGGCGCCGATCAGTGTTCCGACTGAACCTGCGATATAGGCGAGCGGCGCGGCATATATACGCGAGAGCAGAAGCGCGATGATCGCGACGCTGACGACGGGCACGAACACGGGTACCGCGATGCCTATACCCGGCACCGGCGTCGCCAGCGAATGGACGATGAAGGCGATGATGGCGGTGCCGATCGCGGCCCTGACCCAGAGCTCGTATCTGACGATCAGATAGATCGACATGAACGTCGGAATCACCGCGCCGCCGACATTCACGGCCAGGATCGTGCTGGGCGCGGTCACCAGCGGCACGACATAGCGCATACCGAAGAAGTCGACGATCTCGCCGGATCTCACCGGCGGTCCGGACAATTCCGTGATCGGAATATTGAGATAGCTGCCGACCAGCGAACCGAACAGCAGCAGGAACGCGGCTCCCGGACTGACGCCGAGGCTCAGATAGGCATATCGGAGGATGCGGAGCTGGATCAGGATCACCAGCACCAATGCCAGGAACACCAGGATCGAAAACGATCCCGGCGTCATCGGCAGATAGTGCATCTGGCTTTCCACGATCGGCGGCTCGCGTTGTTGGGCCACTCGTTGAAGTGGGGAGCCGTCCGCGCGATCTCAAGGATGACAGTGCCCGTAGCCCGCAATCCGGGACCGGTCGAGCCGTTCGGCGAGCATCCCCCGGGTTGCGCTGCGCTCCACCCGGGCTACGAACTACGAACCGTCGATTGGCCTGCACCGCGGTCTAGCCGTAAACGGTGTTGGCGTCGGAGGGGCACATCACGAAGCTTGCGCCAGATCGGTCGGCTTCTGCTCGGCGAATTGCTTGCGCAGCGTCGGCTTGTGGATCTTGCCGGTCGCATTGCGCGGCAGCGCCTCGACGAATTCGATGATGCGCGGGCATTTGAAGCGAGCGAGGTTCGCCGAGCAATGCGCGTGGATATCCGCCGGCGTCAGCGTCTGCCCCGGCTTCACGGCGACGATCGCCATGCCGACCTCTCCCCATTGCTCATCGGGAATGCCGATCACGGCGGCCTCGGCGACCGCAGCAATCTGGTGCAGCACGTTCTCGACTTCGGCCGGATAGATGTTCTCGCCGCCGGAGATGTACATGTCCTTCCAGCGGTCGACGATGTAGTAGAAGCCCTCCTCGTCGACGCGCGTCGCATCGCCCGTATGCAGCCAGCCGTCGGTGAAGGAGGAGGCGTTGGCGTCGGGCCGGTTCCAGTAGCCCGGCGTGATGTTCGGGCCCCTGACCCAGAGCTCGCCGAGTTCACCCACATCAGCGTCGGTGCCATCAGGGCGCACGATCCGCACTTCCGTGTGCAGCACAGGCTTGCCGGCGGAGCCTGCCTTGCGCGCGGCATCCTCGCGATCGAGCGCCATCACCGCGGGCGATGTCTCGGTCATGCCATAGCCCTGCTGCAGCGCCACGCCGCGCGCCTCCCACACCTTGAGTAGCGGCACCGGCATCGGCGCGCCGCCGACGCCGCCGATCATCAGCCGGCCGAAATCGGCGCTCGCGAACGACGGATGCTGCGCCATGAACTGGTAGATCGCGGGCACGCCGAAGAAGACGTTGATGCGCTCAGCGGGATCGCTGGTCAGGCGCAAGGCCTCGCCGGGATCGAAGCTGCGCATGATCAGGACGGTGCCGCCGGCATGCAGCACCGGGTTGGTGTGGCAATTGAGCCCACCAGTATGGAATAGCGGCAGCACGCAAAGGAATACCGAGGATGGCGAGATGTAGGCGAGGCCGCCGAGATTGACGCAATTGAAGAACGTCATGCCGTGGGTGATGATGGCGCCCTTCGGCTGGCCTGTCGTGCCCGAGGTGTACATGATGGTCGAGATGTCATCGAGCGTGACAGGCGCGAACGTCTCGATCGGCTGTGCCGCTGCGATGCCTGCCTCGTAGGAACCATCAGGGCCGAGCCGCAATGTCGATGACACGTTGCAGAGTCTGGCGACGTTGAGCGCGGTCTCCGCGAGATCGCCATCATGGATCATGACTTTCGGCGAGGCATCGCCGACGATGAACTGCAGTTCCGGCACCGTGAGGCGGGTGTTGAGCGGCAGGAATACGGCACCTAGTGGTTCATCACAGTGATTTTGACGTTTTGATACCGAGCCATTCGAGGATCGGCAAGTTTTCGGGTGGCAGG
>NZ_JBEGDB010000279.1:0-10500 GCF_043638955.1 Bradyrhizobium sp. 31Argb
CCATCAACCCGCCCTGCCGCCTCAAGCGGCGGCCTCCTGTCCCTGATTATCGTGTCTCACGATAAGGGTGCACTTCACATGATCCGGAAAAGTGGATACCGGTTTTCCGAAGAGATCATGCTCAAACAAGATATGGAGCAGGATGACATTTCGACGAAATGGCATCATGCTCAGGGGACTCCAGGCGTCCGGCGGCATCAGGCCGCCTCGTCTGCCCGGTGACACACCCGGTCCGAAAAGGGGACCGGTCGAACGGAGAGACGTCGAATGGACGCTGCAATCAAATCGATCCGCCCTGCCAAGAGCAACGAGCCCAAAAAGGTTGAAACTCGGGTGGTCGAAACCCGGCCGGCCGAGCTCGATCCGTCCGAATTCCTTGCCGCCGCCGTCCGCGCCGACCAGCCGCGCCCGTCGCGGGCTGAAGCCGAGCAGGCGGTTCTGACGCTGCTGAGCTATATCGGCGAGGATCCGGATCGCGAGGGCCTCCTGGACACGCCGCGACGCGTCGTCGAGGCCTTTGACGAGCTTTACCAGGGCTATCACCAGTGCCCGGCCGAGGTGCTCGACCGCACCTTTGGCGAGACCGCCGGCTACGACGATTTCGTGCTGGTTCGCGACATCGAGTTCACCTCGCAGTGCGAGCACCACATGATGCCGTTCTACGGCAAGGCACATATTGCATATACCCCGGTCGGGCGGGTGGTGGGCCTGTCCAAGCTTGCCCGGCTTACCGACATCTTTGCCCGCCGGCTGCAGACCCAGGAGCATCTGACCGCCCAGATCGCGGCTGCGATCGACGAGATTCTCAAGCCCCGCGGCGTTGCCGTCCTGATCGAGGCGGAGCATACCTGCATGTCGGTGCGCGGGGTCGCCAAGCATGGCGCGTCGACCTTCACCAGCCGCTTCACCGGCATGTTCCGCGACAATCCGGCGGAGCAGCAACGTTTCCTGTCCCTGGTGCGAGGACCGACCCGGTAACCTCGCACAACATTGCGAGGCTTATCCCGTGTCAGCACATGATCACGACCGCGAGGAAGGGCTGGCATTCCAGCCCAAATTCGACGCGTCCGGGCTCGTGACCTGCGTCGCGACCGACGCCGCCAATGGCGACGTGCTGATGATTGCGCATATGAACGACGAGGCGCTGCGCAAGACGATCGCGACCGGCGAGGCCTGGTATTTCAGCCGTTCGCGCAATGCGCTCTGGCGCAAGGGCGAAAGCTCCGGCCAGACACAGCGTGTGATCGAGATGCGAACGGATTGTGACCAGGACGCGATCTGGATCCGCGTCGAGCAGACCGGCGCGGCCTGCCATACCGGCCGCCGCTCCTGCTTCTATCGCGCGGTCACGTATGACGACGGTGACACAGCACTGTCATTCGTTGATGCCGATCGCCTGTTCGATCCCGACAAAGTCTATCGCAAATAGACTCAATTTCCGTTGTGCAGATGACGCGGCGCAGCGCGCGTGAGCTGCGTTGCCACCGTCAACATGATGTGCAAAAATTCCCACCCGTGGTCGAGGTGGAGTCGAAACGGTGGCGCGTCGTTTTTCTCTAATCCGATTGTGTTTTGTCTTTTTCGCGCTGCCTCTTCTTCCCGCGCGGGCGCAGACGCCGGAGCGCGCGCCCGACACCATGGCGGCGCGCGTGCTGGCCTGCGCGTCCTGTCACGGTGCGCAAGGCGAGGGTACAAGCGACGTCTATTTCCCGCGTCTTGCCGGCAAGCCGGCGGGCTATCTCTATAATCAGCTCGTGGCCTTCAGGGATGGCCGGCGGAAATATCCGCCGATGAACTATCTCCTGGAATTCCTGCCCGACGACTACCTGAAGAAGATGGCCGACTATTTCGCATCGTTGCGGCCGCCATTCCCGGAGCCTGCGATCCCGACCGTCAGCGACGCTATACTCGCGCGTGGCGAATCGATCGTGAAGAACGGCGATGCGCAGCGCGGCATTCCGCCCTGCGCAAGCTGCCACGGCCCGAGCTTCGGCGGCATGGAGCCCGCGATTCCCGGTCTGCTCGGCTTGCGCGCAAGCTACATCAGCGCCCAGCTCGGCGGCTGGCGCTACGGCACCCGCACCGCGGCGGCCCCGGACTGCATGCAGATTGTCGCAAGCCTTCTCACCGAGGACGACGTCAAGGCCGTCGCCGCTTATCTCTCATCGCGTCCGGCGCCGGCAGATCCGTCGTTCGCCCCGCAAGGCAGCCTGCCGATGCCGCTTGCATGCGGCAGCGAGCCGCGTTGAAGGGAGCTCGCCGATGCAACGCCTCTCAACCAAGCTGATTCTCCTTCTGGCGCTGTGCTTCGCCGGCGTAACGCCGGCAAGTGCGCAGCAGAACCCGCCAGCCAATGCCGAGCTGCTCAAGCGGGGCGAATATCTCGCCCGCGCCGGCGACTGCATCGCCTGCCACACCGCGCGCGAAGGCAAGACCTTTGCCGGCGGCCTGCCGATGAAGACGCCGTTCGGCACGCTCTACACCTCCAACATCACGCCCGATCCGCAGACCGGCATCGGCACCTGGACCTCGGACCAGTTCTACCGGATGATGCATGATGGCCGCTTCCCCGACGGCGGCCTCGTCTATCCCGCGATGCCGTTCGGCTCCTACACCAAGGTGACGCGCGAGGACTCCGATGCGATCTACGCCTTTTTGCGTTCGGTCCCGCCGGTGAAGCAGGTCAACAAGCCGCATGAATTGACCTTTCCCTTCAACAACCGCTCGCTGATCATCGGCTGGCGCACGCTGTTCTTCAACGAGGGCGAGTTCAAGCCCGACCCGACGAAGTCGGCGGAATGGAACAGGGGGGCCTATCTGGTCGAAGGCCTCGGCCATTGCGGCATGTGCCACACCGCGATCAACGCGCTCGGCGGCAGCTCGGAATCGCAGGCGTTCGAGGGTGGCCTGATTCCGATGCAGTACTGGTACGCCCCGTCGCTCACCTCGAACAAGGAAGCGGGGCTGGGCGACTGGAGCATCCAGGAGATCGTCGATTATCTGCGCACCGGCGTCTCCGCCCGCGGGGCGGTCTACGGGCCGATGGCGGAAGTCGTCTACAACAGCCTGCAATACCTCAACGACGAGGACATCCGCGCGATGGCGGTCTACCTGAAGGGCCTCGCGCAGGGCAGCTCGCCGGACAAGCCGCCGCCGGCGATACCGTCGGCCGAGAGCAGCCTTCTGCTCTCGCTCGGCAAGCAGATCTATGACCGCGACTGCGCAAGCTGCCATGGCGCGACCGGGCTCGGCATGCCGCCGCATTATCCGCCGCTCGCCGGCAATCAGTCGATCCAGATGGCCTCGGCGGTGAATGCCATCCGCATGGTGCTCAATGGCGGCTATCCGCCGGGCACCGCGGGCAACCCGATGCCCTATGGCATGCCGCCCTTCGCGCAGCGCCTCTCCGACGATGAGGTCGCCGCCGTCGTCACTTACATCAGGACATCCTGGGGCAATCGCGGCGCGCCGGTGTCGGCGCGCCAGGCCAACGAACTGCGCACGGCCACGTTGAAGTAGAGCATGATGGGATCAGGTCGAACCACGATGAACGCTCTTCTCCCTCTCCCGCTTGCGGGAGAGGGTTGGGGTGAGGGTGTCTCCGCGGGCGAGAACCTTTGTGTGGAGAGAGCCCCCACCCGGCGCGGAGCCTGTGCTCGGACGGCGCAGAGCGCCGATCCGGGTGCGCCGACCTCCCCCGCAAGCGGGAGAGGTGAAGAGAACTCGCGGCTGATTCAACCAAATAGCAACACGCTATAGGGGCGCGCCATGACGGATTCATCTTCGCAAGGGCCGGCGCAGCATTCCGATGACGAGGCGGTGGACGCGATCGTGCGCGCAGGTCCCGGCGGGGCGATTGCGGTGGCGGGCATCGCGACCGCAATCGTCGTCGCTTTATGGTTCGCCTTCTATCTCTTCGTCTTCCTGCCGCGGAGCGCCTGATCGTGACCAGTGAGACCGATCATAGTCCCGGCGCGCATGGCCTCGGCGAGGCGGTTGCCGCGCGCATCGAGCGACGCTGGGCAACATTGTCGATCGTGATCATCGGCGTTCTCGTCGGATTGGCCGCCTTCTTCGGCATCTACCATACAACGATGCCGCAGGGCCGCGTCGAGACCGCCGATCCCACGACCTTGCACCTTTCCGGCGAATTCGTCGAAAGCAACCTCGGCAGCGTGCTGGAGGCCGACGGCTCCGTCACGGTGCGCGCGATCGGGCAGCAATATTCATTCACGCCGCAATGCCTCGTGGTGCCGGCGGAAACGCCGATCACCATCCGCGCCACCAGCGCCGACGTCGTGCACGGCTTCCTGATCGAGGGCACCAACATCAACACCATGCTGGTGCCGGGCTATGTCTCGGATCTGCCGATCAGCTTCAAGGCGCCGGGCGAACACATGATGCCCTGCCAGGAATTCTGCGGCATCGGTCATCAGGGCATGTGGGGCAAGGTCAAGGTGGTCGACCAGACCACGTTCCGCAACATGGCGGCGAGCAAACGGAGGCTCACCTGTGTTGATTAACAAGCGGCTGATCCTGGCGCATTTCTGGCTCGCCTTCATCGTGTTCGGCGCGGCGCTGGTGCTCGGCGCCTGGCAGATGTTCGAGCGCAGCCCGCTGAACGTCTGGCACTTCAATCCGGAATTCTATTATCGCTCGGTTACCGCGCACGGCACGGTGATGGGCTATGTCTTCCCGACCCTGGTTGCGATGGGCTTTGGCTACGCGATCAGCGAAGCAGCGCTGGAGCGGCCGTTGGTCGGGCGGCGCTGGGCCTGGGCCGGTATCGCGCTGGTCGCGATCGGCAGCGTGGTCGCGATGATCCCGGTCTCGCTTGGACTGGCGTCGGTGCTCTATACCTTCTATCCGCCGATGATCGGCAATGCCTTCTATTACATCGGCGTGGTCCTGGTCGTGGTCGGCTCATGGATCTGGGTCGCGCTGATGTCGATCAATCTCGCGGTCTGGAAGCGCGACAACAGGGACAAGCCGGTGCCGCTCGCGATGTTCGCCAATGTCGCGGGCTCCTACCTCTGGGGCTGGACCGCGGTTGGCGCCGCGCTCGAGCTCATTTTCCAGATCATTCCGACCGCGCTTGGGCTCACCACCACCATCGACGCCGGATTGGCGCGCGTATTCTTCTCCTGGACGTTGCACGCCATCGTCTATTTCTGGCTGATCCCGACCTACATCGCCTATTACACCATCTTCCCGCGCGCGATCGGCGGCCGGCTCTACAGCGACGCGATGGGGCGGGTCGCCTTCATCATGTTCGTCGTGGTCGCGATGCCGATCGGCGTGCATCATCTGTTTGCCGATCCGCAGGTTGGCGCCGGCTTCAAGTTCATGCAATCGGTGTTCACCGGTCTCGTCGCGCTGCCGACGCTGCTCACGGTGTTCACGATCTGCGCGTCTGCGGAGATCGCGAGCCGGCTGCGCGGGGGCAGGGGCGCGTTCGGCTGGATCGGCGCGCTGCCGTGGAAGAATCCGATCATGCTCGCGACCGCGCTGTCGCTGGTGATGCTTGGCTTCGGCGGCGCCGGCGGGCTCATCAACATGAGCTATCAGCTCAATACCAGCATCCACAACACGCAATGGATCACCGGCCACTTTCATCTGATATTCGGCGGCGCCATCGTCATCATGTATTTCGCGATCGCCTATGACCTGTGGCCGCATTTGACTGGCCGTACGCTGGATAGTTACGGGATGATGCGCACCCAGCTCTGGCTGTGGTTCATCGGCATGATCGTCACCACGTTCCCCTGGCACTATGTCGGGATCCTCGGCATGCCCCGCCGCATGGCGTTCTATGACTATGCCAATCCCGCGATCGCGCCGCAGGCTTTCTCGGTGGTGATCTCGGCGTTCGGCGGATTGATCCTGCTGACGTCAGGCATCCTGTTCCTGATCGTGCTGATCCGCGGCCAGTTCGCGCCGAGAGGCGAGGCGGGTGCCTATAGCTTCGCGATCCCCTTGCACATGCCTGCGCGCATTCCGGTTGCGCTCAACAGTTTTGGATTGTGGCTGGCGCTGATGATCGGGCTGACGATCGTCAATTACGGCTACCCGATCGGCCAACTGATGGCCGTGAAGAATACCAGCGTGCCTGCCGTTTATGTCGGAGCTAGCAGATGAGCGAGGACGAGCTCTATTCGCCGCGCAATCCCTGGTTCAGCATCAGCGTCGGCGTCACCGCCGCCATCGCGGTGCTGTCCGCGATCGTGGGATTGATCTGGCTGCCGCTGCTGCAGCCCAATCTGAAGCTGGCCGGCATCTGGGACGCGATCTGCAGCGCAGCCGGCGTGCCCAACCTGCCGAGGCCAGCCGCGGCGGTCCCGCCTGCGTTCAAGACGTCGAATGTCGTGGTCACGCCGGAAATGCTGACACGGCAGGACCAGGTTTCGATCGGCCGTGGCGCGACCCTGGCGCAGCGCTGTGCGATCTGCCACGGGCCGCAGGGCGTGAGCGACGCGAACTCGCCGAACCTCGCCGGGCAGTACGCCGCGGTGACGTACAAGGAGTTGAACGACTTCAAGACCGGGGCGCGGGTCAACGTCGTCATGAGCCCGTTCGCGGCCAACATGGCCGACCAGGACATGCGCGATGTCGCCCTCTATTACGCCTATCTGCCGCGCGTGCCCTCCAGCCAGGTCAATTCGAACCTGCCGGCGCCTGCGATCGTGGTGACGGGCGCGCCGATGCGCAACATCCCGCCCTGCGGCTCCTGCCATGGCGAGATCGACATCAAGGCCGGCAGCCCCTGGCTCGGCGGCCAGTCCGCCGTCTATATCAAGGCGCAGTTGCAGGCCTTCGCATCGGGCACCCGCCGCAACGACATCAGCGAGCAGATGCGCAATATCGCCCGCCAGATGACCGCGGAAGAGATCGATCAGGTCGCGCGCTACTACGAGGCGCAGCCGTAAGCTGTCCGCCGCTTTAACCTCCCATTAACCATACTCGCCGCAGGGTATCGGAGGGAGCTGCGCCGATTACCGGCGTTCATGAAGCCCACGCGAGCGTTTCGCGAGGAGCGGGGCATCAATCGATGGCGATCGATATATTCAACGCCGGGTCTGCGGCAGGTGTCGACCCGACGCGCGCGAAGATCGCGGGCTCGATCAAGCAGGCCGCGTCCACCACCGGCACGAGCTTTCAATACCTGCTCACGACCGCCAAGATGGAATCCAACTTCAACCCGCGGGCTTCCGCGTCGACCTCATCCGCGCGCGGGCTGTTTCAATTCATCGACCAGACCTGGCTCGGCACGGTGAAGGAGGCGGGGGATCAGCTCGGCTACGGGAAATATGCCGACGCCATCACGAAGAATTCCGACGGCAGCTATTCGGTCAGCGACCCCCAGGCGCGGGCGGCGATCATGCGATTGCGCGACGATCCGGACGCCGCGTCCGCAATGGCCGGCGTGCTGACGCAATCCAACAGCTTCAAGCTCACGGGCAGCATCGGCCGTCGTCCGAGCGATGCCGAGCTCTACATGGCGCATTTCATGGGCGTCGGCGGCGCAGCGAAACTGATCTCGAGCGCCGAGGGCAATCCGAACGCCAGTGCCGCGCAGATGTTTCCGAAGGCCGCCGCTGCCAACAGTTCGATCTTTTACGACGGTTCGGGACGCGCCCGCAGCGTGTCGGAAGTCTATTCGGTGCTGAGCGCGCGCTATGCCGGCGCCGCCAGCTCCAGCGACACCCGCACGGCTTTCACTGCTGCCGGCGGCGAGATCGCGAGCGCCGCACCCACGTCGGCACTCCCGATCGACAACGCTGCCTATCTCTCGAGCTTCCCGGATGCGCGCGCAATGTCGCCAGTGTCCGCCACGCAAACGGCGTCCACTCCGGGCGATCCAATGTTCCGCTCGCTGTTCCAGGCCGGCGACCGCGCCGAGCCGATCTCACCCACCGTGCAGGAATTATGGGGCCGCCCCTCACAGGTCGCGACCACCTCGCTCTCCGGCCAGACTCCCGAAGTGCGGCCTCCCGGCCGTCTCGACCTCTTCAGCGACCGCAACGGCACGTTCTCGGGCTGATCCGACGCCGCGCACGTCTGCCGCTCCTCAGGATGAGGTCTGTGGCTGGGGCAAGCGCAGCCTTCCTCCATTAACGAAACGTCAATAAACCCAAAGAGTTATGGTGAACTCTTTGTTAAGCGTCATGGTTTATCTTTTGTTACGTTGGCACTGCATCACTGTGCCGTTTCGTTGCGTAAGCCGGAAGGACCATGATCGTTCGGCAGTTCATTAATTGGATCAGGACCGCTCCGGCAGGGGAGCGGGCCGAGGCCACCCGGGCATTGGCGCGGGCCTGGTTGATTTCCGACCTTTCCGAGGACGACCGCATCGCCGCCGAGGGCGCGCTGTTGATGCTGCTCGACGATCCGTCACCGCTGGTGCGGCAGGCGATGGCCGAGGTGTTTGCGCGCAGCGCCGAGGCGCCGGCGGCCATCGTGCAGGCGCTCGCGGTCGACCAGCCCGGAATCGCGCTGCCGGTGCTGGAACATTCGCCGCTCCTGATCGATGCCGACCTCGTCGACATTGTCGCGACAGGCAACAACGAGATGCAATGCGCGATCGCGCGGCGGATCAATCTGCCCGCGTCCGTCGGTGCGGCGATCGCCGAAGTCGGCTGCGCCGCCGCAGCGCTCGAATTGATCGAGAACGCGAATGCGGAACTCGCACCGTTCTCCTGGGACCGCATCGTCGAGCGGCACGGCCATCTCGCCGCGATCCGGGAGGCGATGCTGGTGCTGGAAGGCCTGCCGGCCGCGACCCGCATGGCGCTGGTGGCAAAGCTCTCGGAGACGCTGGCGCAATTCGTGGTCGCCCGCAACTGGCTCTCCGCCGACCGGGCAGGGCGCATTGCCAGCGAAGCGTGCGAGCGCTCGACCGTCCACATCGCGGCGCGTTCTCGCGGCGAGGAGATGCGCGGGCTCGTCGCGCATCTGCGCACCACCGGACAACTCACCGCCGGATTGATCCTGCGCGCGCTGCTCTCGGGCAATCTCGAGCTGTTCCACGCAGCGCTCGCCGAACTCTCCGGCCTGCCGCAGGCGCGCATCGCCGCGCTGTTGCATGACCGCGGCGCCGCCAGTCTCGACGCGCTGCTGATCCGCGCGGGCCTGCCGGAATCCACCTTCGCCGCCTTCCGTGCCGCGCTCGAGGCAAGTCATGAGGCCGGCTATGTCGGCAGCATCGACGGCGCGGTCAGGTTGCGTCGCCGCATGGTCGAGCGCGTGCTGACCCATTGCGAGACCGATCGGCAGGCCGCCGAGCCGCTGTTGATCCTGCTCCGCCGCTTCGCCACCGAATCCGCGCGCGAGGAAGCGCGCGTCTTCTGCGAAGAACTGGTCGCGGAAGAAGCGCTCGCACCGCTCGAGCACGATTTGATCGCTGCGTAAGAAAAACCGCCGCCGCAACACACGTCGTCATTCCGGGCGATGCGACAGCATCGAACCCGGAATCCATTTCGCCGCCTGCGCATGCGGCCCAATGGATTCCGGGCCTGCGCCTGGCGGCGCATCCCGGAATGACGGGGACGGCAACGAACCGCGTAGGGTGGGCAAAGCGAAGCGTGCCCACCATCAACACTCCGCTCGCGATGGTGGGCACGCTTCGCTTTGCCCACCCTACGCCGTCATCACTCCGCCGGTGCGATGCTCGGCGCCAGGATGGCTTCGAGATGTTCGGGGCGGTCGCGGTTGACCTTGAGCAGGAATTCATCGGCGATGCCGCGGAGCTGCCTGCTGAGCGCGGTTGCCATCACGGCGGTGTCGAGCTTGGTGCGCTCGCGCACGATCGCCTGGATCGCGTTGATGTGGTGGGTGATCAGCTCCGGCGGCACCTGGTCGAGATCGGGGGCGTGCTCGATGATACGGCACAGGCTTTCGGCGGCGGCGCCGGCGGAGGGGAAGCCGAAGGTCGCGGCGTCGCCCTTGATGTCATGGGCGGCGCGGAACAGCTCTTCGCGCGTCTCGTGCGAGAAGCCGTGGCGCAGCACAATGGCGTGCGCGGCCGACAACCGGTCGGCCTCGATCGTCATCCACTGCTTGAATTCGCCGGAGAGATCCGCGAGCGCCTGCTCGGCGCGCGCGACGGGATCGTCGTGATCGATGTCGGGAGGGATGCGGCGCAGCACCTTGCGCAGCGGGTTTGGTGGCGTGATCACATGGTGCGTGGCGAAGGTCTTGATCTCCAGCGTACCCGGTTTCTCTTTCGCCATGACGACCTCCTTGATTCCCGCTAGATGCTGGAACGCGCCTTATCGAGCAGCGACGGCTGTTGCATCACTTCCATCTCGCCGCCGACGCGGCGCTCGGGCCCGATATAGGTGGCACTGGTGTTGCGGCGGCGGTCCGGGCCGAAATAGGTCTTGGTCTTGATGAAGGGGCGGGGGTTGGCAACGACATTGAGGATGCGTGAGCGTCACGAGAGGATCGCCGTGCCCGGCCTTGACTTGCGCGGAATGCTTTGGATTGCCCGATCGGGGTGAT
>NZ_JBEGDB010000027.1:0-49940 GCF_043638955.1 Bradyrhizobium sp. 31Argb
ACCGCGCGAAACTACTTCGCCGTCGTCGCCATTGCCGCCACTCTGCTCTGGATAAGGTAACTGTCCACACGGCCTAGGCCGCTTGCGGCTGGTCAGTCCGCAACGCCGCCTCGGCGAAATCGGCAATCGTCTTGAGCGTTGCCCCCGGCGCCTCGCGATGTGGCGAATGGCCGGCACCTGGAATGACCGTCACATCGACCGGGCAGTAGCACTCTTCCTTGGCGATCTCGGCCTGGCGCAGCGTCCCGTACTGGTCGGCCTCGCCCTGCAGGATCGCGATGGGCACGCGGATATAGGCGAGGTATTCGGAAATATCCCAGTCGCGGAATTTCGGATCGAGCCAGGCGCCGTTCCAGCCGTAGAAGGCGTTGTCGACATCCTTGTGCCAGCGCGCCATCCTCTCCTTCAGGTTCGTGCTCTCGTACATCGTCTTGATCTCGGCGATCGACTTCACCGAGATGTCCTCGACGATGAAGTGCGGCGCGATCAATGCAATGCCCTGCAGGCGATGGTCCTGGTGCGAGCCGGCGTAGATCGCCGCGATCGACGCGCCATCGGAATGCCCGACGAAAAGCCCGCGGCGGAAGCCGATGACATCCAGCAGTTCCGGCAGCACCTCCTGCGCTTCGATGTGCATATAGTCGAGCGGGCGCGGCAGCTTCACCGGGCTCGAGGCGCCATAGCCGGCGCGCGAATAGGCGAACACGCCGGCGCCGGTCGTGTCCTGAAGCTGTTCCGGAAAGTCGCCCCACAGCCCGACCGAACCCAGGCCTTCATGCAGCATCACAATGGTCGGCGCCGTGTCGGGAGCCGGGCCGATCATGCGGTATTCGAGATCGGAGCCACTGATGTTGAGAAAGCCTGATGGTGCGAGATTTGCCATAACGTCTCCTGCTCAGTCATTCCGGACGGGTCGCGCAGCGACCCGATCCGGAATCTCGAGATTCCGGGTTCGTCCTTCGGACGCCCCGGAATGACGGCGTCATTTGCGGTCGCCGTCCCGCAACTTGAAACGCTGGATCTTGCCTGTCGCGGTCTTCGGCAGGCTCTCGACCACGTCGATCCAGCGCGGATATTTCCACGGGCCGATCTTCTGCTTGACGTACTCCTTGAGCGCCTCGTGCAGGCCATCGGTGTTCGCATCCGCGCGCAGCACCACGAAGGCCTTCGGCTTGAGCAATCCTTCCGGATCGGCTTCCGGCACGACGGCGGCCTCCAGCACGGCGGGATGGGTGATCAGCGCGCTCTCGACCTCGAAGGGCGAGACCCAGATGCCGGAGACCTTGAACATGTCGTCGCTGCGGCCGCAGAAGGTATAACGGCCCTCGGCATCGCGGATGTATTTGTCGCCGGTGCGGGTCCAATGACCTTCGAAGGTCTGCCGGCTCTTGCTGCGCTGATTCCAGTAGCCCTCGCCGGCGGAGGGCGCATCGACCAGCAGTTCGCCGACTTCGCCATCCGGCACGTCGGCGCCGTTTTCGTTGACGAGCCTCACTTTGTAGCCGGGCACGGGGCGGCCGGACGAGCCGTATTTGATGTCGCCGGGCGCATTCGACAGGAAGATGTGCAAGAGCTCGGTCGAGCCGACGCCGTCGAGGATGTCGACGCCGAAGCGCGCCTTCCAGGCATTGCCGACGGATTCCGGTAGCGCCTCGCCGGCGGAGGTGCAGATGCGCAGCCGTTTCCCCGCGGGCGTCGTCTTCGACGCTTCATCGTTCAGCATCGACGCGAACAGCGTCGGCACGCCGTAGAAGATGGTCGGATGATATTTGTTCATCAGCGCAAACATCACCGCGGGTGTCGGCCGCTCGGAATTGAGGATCGTGGTGGCTCCGACCGACATCGGGAAGGTGAGCGCGTTGCCGAGGCCGTAAGCAAAGAACAGCTTTGCCGCTGATAGCCCGACGTCGTTCTCCTGGATGCCGAGCACCTGCCTGGCGTACGTCTCCGCCGTGGCGGCGAGGTTGGAATGCAGGTGGCGCACGCCCTTGGGCATGCCGGTCGAGCCCGAGGAATAGAGCCAGAATGCGGGCTCGTCGGGATGGGTCGCGGCGGTCGTGAAGTCATCGTCCTCGCGCGCCAGCTCGTCGGAAAATGTCTTGTGGCCGTGCGCGTCCTTGCCGGAGACGACAACATGCTCGAGGTCAGGCATCCGCCCGACGATGTCCTTCACCACCGGCAGCAGCGCTTCGGAGATGAACAGCACCCGCGCACGGCAGTCGGCGAGCACATAGGCGTATTGATCGGCGGTGAGCAGCGTGTTCAGCGGCACCGGCACCACGCCGGCGCGGATCGCGCCCAGAAACACGATCGGGAAATCGACCGTGTCGAGCATGATCATCGCCACGCGCTCCTCGCGGCGGACGCCGAGACGACGCAGCAGATTGCCAAGACGGCGTGTCTGCCGCTGCAGCTCGCCGTAGCTGAGTTGCGAGACGGTGTCGTCGAAGACGAGCTTGTCGCCGCGGCCCTCATCGACGTTGCGGTCCAATAGCCAGCTCACCGCGTTGTAGGAGGTGCCGCTCATGCCCTGCTCCCTACGCCAAAGCACGCCACCACGTCTCTCCCCAGATTTAAGAATTATAATTCATAGAAAGCCACCGGAGCGGCTTGCTGTCAATCCTGGACGGCACTATCCTTCCTGACTTCTCCGTGCGTGGGGGGATATGACCGAAAAGCCCGATCCCGAAACCGATTTCCTCGAACAGCTCGGCCAGCGCGTGCGCACGATGCGCGCGCTGCGCGGCATGTCGCGGAAAGTGCTCGCCAAGGTTTCGGGAATTTCGGAGCGCTATATCGCGCAGCTCGAAAGCGGCAAGGGCAATGTCTCGATCGTGCTGCTGCGCCGGGTGTCGCACGCGATGGGCGCGCATCTGGAGGACCTGATCCCCTCCGCTGAGCCGGCGCCGGACTGGGCCGTGATCCGCGATCTCCTGCGCAAGGCGACGCCTGAGCAGATCGCTCATACCAAGGACATCCTCGCCGGCGGCAGCGCATCCGCGCCGCGGCGCGCCTCGTTCTCAGGCATTGCCCTGATCGGGTTGCGCGGCGCCGGCAAATCCACGCTCGGCAGGATGCTGGCAAAGCGGATCGGATGGAGCTTTGTCGAGCTGAACAAGGAGGTCGAGCGCGAGAACGACCTCTCCGTCGCCGAGATCATCGCGCTTTACGGCCAGGAAGGTTTCCGGCGCATGGAGCAGGTCGCGCTGAAGCAATTGCTGGCGCGGAACGAATTGATGGTGCTCGCGACCGGCGGCGGCATCGTCTCCGAGCCCCTCACCTTCGACCTGATCCTGTCGTCGTTCTACACGATCTGGCTCAAGGCCGAGCCGGAAGAGCACATGGCGCGGGTGCGCCGCCAAGGCGACCTGCGGCCGATGGCCGACGATCGCTCCGCGATGGCGGAGCTTCGCAACATCCTGGTCAGCCGCGAGCCGCTTTATTCGCGTGCTTCCGCGGTGGTCGATACGGCCGGACTTTCGGTGGATGCCGCCGCCGCACGGCTGATCGAAGCGGTAACGCCGGTATTGCAGAACCAGGCGCGGAGTTTTGGATTGCGCAGCGTGGCGATGTAGCTGCAACGCGACGACCGCGTAGCCCGGGTGAAGCGCAGCGCAACCCGGGGAAACCCTGTCCGCCCACGAAACACCCCGGATTACGCTTCGCTCCATCCGGGCTACATGCTTCAGAGTAACCTGCCCTTCACACTCTCCGCTCCCTCTCGCAGCAGCGGCAGAAAGCGTTCGATCAATTCTTCCGTCGGCACGCGATCGACATGGGCGCCCATATTGATGGCGGCGACGATGGTGTCGTCGTACCGGCGGACCGGCACCGAGATCGAGCGGAAATGCGGCTCGGCTTCGCGGTCCACCAGCGAGTAACCCTTTTGCCGATCGGCGATGATGGCGGCGAGCAGCCGCTTCGGATCGGTCACCGCCTGCGGCGTCAGCGCCTCGCGGCGCATCGCCTTTAGTCTCATTGCCAATTCATCATCGCTGAAGCGGCCGAGCATGGCGCGGCCGACCGAGGTGCAGAAGGCCGGCAGGCGGTAGCCGATATCGAGACCGCTGGAGAACATCCGCGCCGGGCTGCCGCGCGCGACGAACACCACCTCCTCGCCATCGAGCAAGGCGAGCGAGCTGATCTCCTGCGCCGCGCTCGCGATGCGATCGAGCACCGGCTGCAGCACCGCGATCACCTGGTTCGAGCGCAGGTACGATCCTGCAAGGGTCAGCACATGCGCCGTGAGCGTGAACAGCTTGCCATCAGTCGCGACAAACCCGCCGCGTTCAAGCGTGAACAGGATGCGCCGTGCCGTGGCACGCGGCAGGTCGGCGGCACGCGCGAGATCGCTCAGCGTCGCGGGTCCCGTAATGGTGCCGAAGATCTGGAGCAGCCGCAGCCCACGGTCGAGGCTTTCGACGAAATCGGTGGCGCGCTCCTCGCGATCCTCACGCTTCAGCTTCGGCATGGGTCCGTCCTGGCGGCGCAGATCAAAAATTGTGCTTGCCGCTCGATTAAGCCATGTCATAATTCGCCCATTCGTTCAATAGGCGAACAAATCCAAACGTCCCGGGGAGGACTGCCGCCATGATGAGCCAGGAGCAGAACGACCTGATCACCCGCACCGGGCCGAAGGATCCGTGCGGGAAATTGATGCGAATGTACTGGCAGCCAGCGGCGCTGGTGGACGAGCTCGAGGGGCCGCGGCCGGTGCGTCCGGTCAGGCTGCTTGGCGAAAACCTCGTGCTGTTTCGCGACGAGCAAGGCCGCTACGGCCTGATCGACCGCCACTGCGCGCATCGCGGCGCCGACCTCGCCTTCGGCCGGCTCGAACATGGCGGGCTGCGCTGCGCCTTCCACGGCTGGCTGTTCGACGTCACCGGCCAATGCCTCGAGACGCCGGCCGAGCCGAAGACCTCGCAGCTTTGCAAGGGCATCCGGCAGCGCTGCTATCCCGTGGTCGAGAAGAGCGGCATCCTCTGGGCCTATCTCGGCGAAGGCACCCCGCCGGCGTTTCCAGAGATCGACTGCTTCGTGGCACCCGGCAGCCACACCTTCGCATTCAAGGGCCACATGAACTGCAACTGGCTGCAGGCGCTCGAAGTCGGCATCGATCCCTCGCACGCCTCCTACCTGCACCGCCTCTTCGAGGACGAGGACACCTCGACCGCGTACGGAAAACAGTTCCGCGGCGCTTCCGCCGGCAGCGACATGCCGATGACCAGGATCCTGCGCGAATACGACCGTCCCATCATCAATGTCGAGCACACCGAATACGGCCTGCGGTTGATCGCGCTGCGCGAACTGGATGAAGAGCGCACGCATGTTCGCGTGACCAACCAGCTTTTCCCGCACGGGTTCGTCATCCCAATGAGCACGGAGATGACAATCACGCAGTGGCATGTGCCTGTCGATGACGAGAACTGCTATTGGTACGCGATCTTCACCAGCTACGCGACGCCGGTCGACAAGAAGAAAATGCGCGACCAGCGGCTCGAGCTCTACGAGCTGCCGGACTACAAGTCGCGCAAGAACAGGTCGAACGATTACGGCTTCGATCCGCACGAGCAGATGACCGCGACCTACACCGGCATGGGCAACGATATCAACGTCCACGACCAGTGGGCAGTGGAATCGATGGGCCCGATCCAGGACCGCACCAAGGAGCATCTCGGCCAAAGTGACAAGGCGATCGTGCAGTATCGCCGGCTGCTGCGGCAGGAGATCGAGAAGGTGTCCGGCGGCGAGAAGCCGATGCTGTTCCTCGACGAGGCGACGTCCCGCAGCATCCAGGGGCCCGCGACCATGGACGGCATAGGGCCGACCCAGGGCTGGGAGCTCTACTGGATGGAAGTCGACGTGAAGCGGCGCCGCGGTGCACCTTGGGCCGCGCCGGTGCCGAGCGAGATCGCCGGCAAGGTGCGGCATCTCTCGGCGGCCGAGTGATGCTGCTTTACCCGTCATTGCGAGCGAAGCGAAGCAATCCATCCATCCGCACGCGCGGAGGCAATGGATTGCTTCGCGGAGCCTGTCATCGGGCGGCGCTTCGCGCCGACCCGGTGGCTCGCAATGACGACCAATGCAAAGGAACGGCGCGTTGAGCTTTGTCCAGCGTCACGGCCTATGGTCGGATGAGCAGAAGGAGGCGGCGGCGCGCGTCCGCCGCATCGTCGAAGAGAAGAACCTCGAAGTCGTCAGGCTGTCGTTTCCGGACCAGCATGGCATCCTGCGCGGCAAGACGCTGATCGCAACCGAGGCGGTGCGCGCACTCGAAAGCGGCTGCTCCATCACCACGACCATGCTTGCGAAGGACACCTCGCATAGGACGGTGTTTCCGGTGTTCACCGCCGGCGGCGGCTTCGGCATGAAAGAGATGGAGGGCGCCGCCGACGTGTTGATGGTGGCCGATCCCACCACGTTCCGCGTGCTGCCATGGGCGCCCACGACAGGCTGGCTGCTCTGCGACATCTATTTCAATGACGGCCGGCCGGTGCCGTTCGCGACACGCAGCCTCTATCGCAGGGTGCTCGAACAGCTCGGCGCGCGCGGCTATGATTTCGTTGCCGGGCTCGAGGTCGAATTCCATCTCTTCAAGCTCGACGACGCGCATATGGCACCGGAGGATTCCGGCCAGCCGGGGCGGCCGCCCTCGGTCAGTCTGCTCTCGCACGGCTATCAATATTTGACCGAGCAGCGCTACGACCAGATGGAGCCGGCGCTCGAGATCATCCGCCGCGACGTGCTCGCGCTCGGCCTGCCGCTGCGCTCGGTCGAGGTCGAGTTCGGCCCGAGCCAGTGCGAATTCACGTTCCGGCCGACCGCAGGCATCGAACCTGCCGATACCATGGTGCTGTTCCGAGCCGCGGTGAAACAGATCGCGCGGCGCCATGGCTATCACGCGACCTTCATGTGCCGGCCGAAGCTGCCGAACGTGTTCGCAAGCGGCTGGCACCTGCATCAGTCGCTGGTGTCGCGCACAAGCGGCGAGAATGCCTTCATGGCAAAGGAGACCGACCGGACCTTGAGCCCGTTCGGGTCCTGCTATCTCGCCGGGCTGTTGGAGCATGCCCGCGCCTCCACCGTGTTCACGACGCCGACGATCAACGGCTACAAGCGCTATCGCTCCTATTCGCTGGCGCCGGACCGCGCGATCTGGGGCCGCGACAATCGCGGCGTGATGATCCGCGTGCTCGGCGGCGCGGGCGATCCCGCGACGCGGCTGGAGAACCGGATCGGGGAGCCGGCCGCCAACCCGTATCTCTACATGGCCTCGCAGATCCTGTCGGGCCTCGACGGCATCGACCGCAAGCTCGATCCGGGACCGTCGGCCGACGCGCCCTATGAGACCAGGGCGGCGCTATTGCCGAAGAGCCTGCGCGAGGCGGTGTTCGCGCTGAGCGACGATCCGTTCTTCCGCCAGTCATTGGGCGCGGAGTTCGTCGATTACTACGTGCATATCAAGAACGCCGAGATCGAACGCTTCCAGGCCGAAGTCTCCGACTGGGAGCATCGCGAATATTTTGAGATGTTCTGAACGGGTACGCCGCGAATAAGGACAGCAGCCCTCCCCCATCACGGCGATATTTCTCACGCGCACGTGACTCGGTTTCGCGCTTCGTCGCCCGACGAAATCCACTATGACCGCGACGAAACCATTTTCGCGACGCCGCGAAAATCTCCTGAAAGAATAAGGGATCAACTTATCCGTATGATCAACAGCGGAGTTCGATCATGTTGGCATATTTGATCGGCATCATTTACCGCTTCGCCTGCCGCGCCAGCCTTGCGCAAATGGGACGGCATCATCTGGGCCGCTGACGGGCAGCGGAAAGCATTTAGGTGCGCCGGCGTATCAGACCACTGTGTTTTGCTTGATGACCTCACGGTAGAATGAAGCGCTCAATTTTGCCGTACGGCGTTGCGTCTTGAAGTCGACGTGGTAGAGCCCGAAGCGTTTCTGGTAGCCGTCCGCCCATTCAAAATTATCGATCAGGCTCCACAGGAAGTAGCCGGCCACGGGCACTCCCTGCGACGTCGCGCGCTGCAACTGCTGCAAATAATTGCGGAGATACATCACCCGATCCAGGTCGTAGACATTGCCGTCCGCTGCCGGCTCGTCTACCGACGACGTCCCGTTCTCGGTGATGTAGATCGACCGCACGCCCCACAGCTTCGCCGCGTGACGCGGCGCCCAATACATCGCCTCGGGGCCGAACCGGAGCCAATCCGCATCCATATGTGGGAATGATGCCGGAAACGGCGCCAAGGTGAAGCCGCGCTCATTATCGGCGGCCAGCACGTAATGGTCGGGCTTGTAGATGTTCAGCCCCAGAAAATCGATCGGCGACGAGATGATGCGGAGATCTTCAGTCGTGTATTTTGGAGCATCCTTTCCGGCCTGAGCCAGAAAGCCGTCGCTGTACTGTCCCTCGAACATCACGGTCAGATAGCCGCCGTTGAGTTCGCGTGTCGCAATTTCGGCGGCACGGACGTTCGCGGGTGTGTCGATCGCCGGTATGCAGACGACCAGGTTCTCCGCAGGCCCGACCTTGGTTGCCGGCCGGCCACGCGCACGGATCGCCTGCACCGACAGGCCGTGCCCCAGCGCGACGTTGTGACGGATCTGATTCAATTCGGCTTGCGGCAGCTTCAAACCGGGGGCGTCGATCCCAAGGCCGTGACCGAGATGAACGAGCCTCGAACATTCGTTGATGGTGAAGATGTGGCTGACGCGGTCGGTCAGGCGTTCGGCGACATAAGCCGCGTAATCCGCAAAGGCCCTCGCGGTGTCGCGAGACATCCAGCCGCCGAAACGGTCCTGCAACGCCTGGGGCAGATCCCAATGATAGAGCGTCGCAAACGGCTCTATGTCGTTTGCCAGGAGTTCGTCGATCAACCGATCGTAGAAGTCCAGCCCTTTCGGATTTGGCGTGCCCGATCCATCCGGGAAGATACGCGGCCAGGCGATCGAGAACCGATACGCCGTGGCTCCCAGCGCCTTCATCAACTGGACGTCGTCGCGGTACAGGCGATAATGATCATCAGCGACATCCGCATTGCTGTTGTCGATAATGGTCCCAGGCGTGTGGGCAAAGCGATCCCAGATCGCCGGGCCGCGGCCGTCTTCGTTGATGGCTCCTTCGATCTGATAGGCCGAGGTCGCCGTGCCCCAGCGGAAGTCGGCCGGAAAGCCGGCGAGCGAGTTTTCGCTGATGGCACTGACCTCCTGCGGCTTGCCGGGGTCGGCCGGATAGGCTGGCGCGGCCGACAATCCGAGCGCTGCCCCACCGGCGAGCGTTGCGAAATGACGCCGTGAAAGTCCATCCAACGACATCGATGTGCTCCAGAGATTCACCGGTCGCGCGACGACCACAGCGCGGCGCCAAGCAGGACAAACGCGGCCGCGGTCCATAGCGACTGCCAGTTTTGAATGCCTTCATTCAGCAGGATGTAGACCGCCGCCGCCGCGAACAGACCCGCGAATACCGACTCGGACGTTGCGCAGACTTCCGGCTTTCGACGGTTCAGCAGCGTCACCACCAGGATCGGCACCGCCGCCATGGTCAAGCTGGCAAACGGAAAGTCGCGCGACCGCGGGTCGAACATGAGGCCCAGTGCGCTTTCCGTTGCGGCCAGGGCGGTGACGAGGAGCACAGCGCCGAGAAGCAGTGCCGGCAGCGATCGTGTTCGCATCTCGCGCGGTCCGACCAATTCCGCAAACGCCGGGAGCGCGCGGCCCGACATCAAGGCGTTCATGCACAGGAGCGGCAGAGCCGTTGCTGCGATCAACAGCGTTCCTTGCCGCATCAATCCGGCAAAGCCGTAGTTTTCGTAGAGCGCATTCTCGACGCTGATACCGAGCAGGATTCCGCCGACGGTGGCGGATGCCGCCACCGCAAGCCAACGCGGCAATGCCGTTGGCGCGGCCGAGCGCAATCGCGCCAACAACGCCGTGATGAACACGGCAATGCTGAAAGCAAGGCCAGCGCCGAGCTGCAGCTTCCAGAACGGATAGTTGCTGACGGCGGCTCCGGGTGAATATTTCAGCCGCCGGCTTGCTCCATCGAGCCACCCCCAATGAGCGCCCACCGTCCCTTCCCACTGGCGCTTCCATGGCTCGTCATACGCTTCGAACAAATTGACACGAACGTTCTCCCGACTAGCCTTGTCGAGGAGGTCGAAGGTGAAGCGCGCCTGATTGATGCGCGATGGCAGCGCGCCGTCGCGCATGCGTCCTCGGCTCGGCCAGCCGGCCTCGCCGATGAAGATCTCCTTTCCGGGAAATGCCAGCGCGACCTTGTTGCGTGCGTCGAGCACATGCTGGGGTGCGTGCTCGGCGCGGGGCGGAACGTCTTCCCAATAGGGCAGGACGTGGATCGTCACGAAATCGACCTCATGGCCGAGCTCCGGGTAGCGCAGCCAGAAGTCCCAGGTGTCGGCGTAGCTCACGGGGACGCTGACGCGGCCTTTGGCGGAGCGGATGGCTTCGCGAAGGCCCGCCTCGGGCAATTCACCCCGGAGCAGCACCTCATTGCCGACGATGACGGCGGTGACCACGTCAGTGAATTGGTTGGCCAGCGACACCGCAGTTTCGATGAGGCTGGCGTTCTTCAGGCGATCACGTCCGATCCAGACGCCGAGGATCACCTTAAGCCCGACCTTTGACGCGAGCTCCGGCACCTTGTCCAGGCCGTTCTCCACCGAGTAGATGCGGATGCAGTTGGTGATCTTGGCAAGATCGGCGATGTCTTCCGCGATCTGGTCCGGGCTGATGACGACGGAGGAATTCCACGGCGTCTGGTGGCCGCGGAATGGCGCGTAGGAAACACAATCCAGTTTTTTCGCGAGATCGACCGGCGCATGTCCCAGTGGGACCGGCATCGCCAGCCAGCACCACGCCGCGACGATGGTGCACATGGACAGCAAGAACAGCCACAGCGGCGCTGCAACCCTGAGCGGCGCTCTTGTTGCAGTGCCACCGGGCGACCGGCCAGCACGGTTCGGGCTTAATCCGGCGGGAACATCGAGCTGCATCAGGCAACGCTCCGGGCTGCATCCGAACCGACGATCGCAGCGGAGCGCGAGGAACCATCCAGGTCGCTGAAGAAGGCGATTGAAGACATTGTTTCAAATGCTTTAGCTTGGCTCGGTCAAGCCAAGGCTAAATTCCCAGATCGACCATAGACGACTACGACAGACCACGTCCGTAGATTTACGGAACAAGTATAGCAGTGTCTTTCATTCGCCTACAAACGCAGGAATGGCAATGGGCAAGCTACGCGCGTTCTTGATGAAAGCCCCGGCGATTGCGCGGGGAAGCCATTGATGCGGCGACGCGAGTTCATTGCAGGCGCTGCGGCGCTGGCGGCCTATATGCAACTTTCGAGGCAGAGTAGTCTGCTGACGCCGGCCTATGGCGAGGTACTGCCCCTCGGCAATCCGCTGCCCACTGGCTTTTACAATTTTACCGGCTCTAACCTCCCCAATTGGCAGAGAGCATCGGCGGCGCAGCAGCGCGGGGAAGCCAATGCGATCATCGGGTGCCTCGGCGATTCAACGGTCGCCGGCCAGGGTGCTGCCAGCAATGAACTCGCCTCCAATGCCAAGAGCAAGTCGTGGCCAACGCAATTGGCAAGACTGATCCCGAACGGAAGCTGGTCAAGCGTATGGGGTGACAACAACGTCAGCGCCGCCGCCGGTGACGTTCATGCCTTCGATGCGCGGCTTCATCGCGCCGGTTGGGCGATCAGTAACATAAGGGCTTCCGAAACGCTCTGCGGAGGATCTTTTCACGGCCAACCGAGCGCGATTTCACAGTCCTTCACCCCGACCAACCCGATAGACACCATTGAAGTCTGGTACGCCCGCTCGCCCGAAAGCGGACGTTTCACGATCGATGTCGATTTTGACCGGGCTGAGATGCTTCAACTCGGCAATCAGGGAAGTGTCCGTCTACAATCTTGGCGGCTGCCGCTGGGGCAGCGCAGACTTCGTGGTCGACAGCCACCCTTGGAATACGTTGCCGGCCGTCACGGCGATAGCACCGAACCTGGTGATATTCCAGGCCGGCATCATCAACGATTGGGACGATCGCATTCCGCTTTCGACGGTCACCTCGAACATGACGACGGTGATCAATGCGCTGAAATCGGTGAACTCCGACGTGATTCTGATGAGCGGGGCTCCGTCCGAGGCGGGCGTCTTTGCGTCTTACCCGACGCAGGCAGCCTATGTTGCCAATATGAAATCGCTCGCTTACGCCGCCAATGTGCCGTTTATCGACATTTGGGGACTCTTTGGCGGGACCTGGAATTCATCCGCGATGAACGATCCATTGCATCCGAACCAGACCGGCTACGCGCTCATCGCCGGCTATGCGGGCATCGCCATTCTCGATCCTTCCGCGCGCAGCCTGAGCTAGCACGAAGCAATCCACATCTCCACGATCGGCGCGATGGATTGCTTCGCTTCGCTCGCAACGACCGGTGGTGAGTTCTGGTTCGAATTTCAAACAGCTCACCGCTGTCGTCCCCGCGAAGGCGGGGACCCATAACCACAGGGAGGTGTTATCGCGCGAGCAAGCGGCGGTGGCGGAGCACATCACGAAATCCTGTGGTTATGGGTCCCGGGTCAAGCCCGGGACGACGAGGGGAGAAATCACGATTCAAATGTCAAACAGCGTGAGGATGTGAGTTCGCGTTCTCGCGGCATGGATTGCCCGAGCTTTGCGTCACTTTCCACCCTCCTCGATATCAGAGGGCGCAGGGAAAGCCGGGTGCTGGTTGCACCCGTGGGTCCCGTGCAACAAAAAGCACGGGGGTAGGACCACAGGTTCAACCGAAGCATTCCGGCTTTCCCTGCGCGATGGTGTTACGGCTTACTTCGCGCTCTCCCCGGTGACCGGGCTTTCTTGCCACCGTCGCCTCAAGCGCGAACTTGTTCGCGCGAAAAACTTAGCGCCAGCGTCGGGGCGCCAGGACCACACGACTTCGCCGTCCGTGATGCGCGCGCTCGTCAGTCACACACTTCACGTCCACCGCATCTCACCGCAACGTTCGTGACGATCGCGAGCCGCCCCTCATTCGCGCTGAGACGCGCGGAGTTAAATCACTGATTTGCCCGACGACGGAAGCGGAATGTTTTTTCTGCGAGGGCTGGACAGACTTTTGCTGATTTGCCCGTCGGGTTGTTTTGTCGCACCCAAAGCGTCCACATCGTCATTGCGGGGCGATGCGACAGCATCGAGCCCGGAATCCATTTCACCACAGGCGCTTGCGGCCCAATGGATTCCGGGCTTGCATGCTTCGCACGCATCCCGGAATGACGGCGAAGTTTGCGGCGAGCGACGGCGCAAGGCGTCACCCACTATCATAGTCGCAAGCGAACGCCGGGCTATGCTTCGTCATCAATTGGGCCGTGGGCTCATTAGCGCAGAGCTACAACCGTGGGCCTCACCGGCTGCCAGTGCGATCCAGACCGGCAGGCGTTGATACCGACCAAATCGAGGTGTCGATCATCCGGACAGCTTCGTCACCGTTCGCCCTTGTCATGCTTTAGCGGCCAAGCGGACATCAACCGATCGGTACACCCGGCTCACTCGGTCGAAAATGACCCGGAACGGACCTCCCGCGATGCCTGGTTGATGCGCTGCCGAGCATACAGCTGACATCCATTTTCGCGAGTAGGTCGATGTCCTCAGCCTGAGCTGATGACCTGAAACTCATGTATCACTACACTGATTGTTGGTTGCGGCTGCTGATGTCCGTTACTGTGCTGCAGCCGCCCAATCGAAGGAGACCGCCCGTGACCACGCTTGTCGAGCGCCGCGACTTGCCCGCCGCGCTCCCCGCGCGCAGTCGGCGCGACACCGAAACTGACACCGTTCAGTTTGCGCAGGCTGCGCTCGCAGCGGCTAAGCAGGAGGGCCTGCGGCTGGCGGTGCGGGCGCGCTATGTCGCGCTTGCCGTAATCGCCTGCCTGTTGCCGATTATCAACCCGGCATGGGAGCAGCTATATTATGTGGCTCTGCTGGGCCTGTTCGCGCTGATCGGCTGGGCTCAGGCCAGAGTCGGGCGGGTCGGCGTGTCGAGGCCGGAGCTTGCGCTGCTGTTCTGCGACCTCGCGCTGCTGACGTTCGTCATCGTGGGACCGAATCCCCTCGGCTCCGGGCACTGGCCGGCGGCGATGCAACTCCATTTCGGCAACTTCATCTATTTTTTCGTGCTTCTATCGGGCGCCACGCTGGCCTATTCCTGGCGAACGGTTATCGCGGTCGGAACGTGGACCTCGGCCCTCTGGATCATCGGCATTGCCTGGGTGTGGTGGCAGCCCGATCGCGATCCCGCGCTGACCGCCCGTATCGCAGCGGCAATCGGCAGCGATCACCGGCTGTTTCAACTGATCTCGCCCAACTCGATCGTGTTCGGCTAGCGCATTCAGGAGATCGTCGTGTTCATGATCGTCGCGGTGACGCTCGCCGTGGCGGTGCGCCGCAGCAATGATCTCTTGATCCGCCATGCCGCGGTGGAGCGCGAACGCGGCAATCTCGCGCGCTACTTCTCGCCGAACGTGGTCGAGGAATTGTCAGGGCATGACGAGCCACTGAAGCAGGTGCGCACGCAAAACGTCGCGGTGCTGTTCGTCGACATCGTCGGCTTCACGGCCTTTGCCGACGCGCGCACGCCGGACGAGGTCGTGCGCACCTTGCGCGAATTCCACGCGCTGATGGAGCAGGAGGTTTTCCGTCACAGCGGCACGCTGGACAAATATCTCGGCGACGGGCTGATGGCGACCTTCGGCACGCCGTTCGTCGGAAAGGCCGACGCCATTAACGCGCTACGCTGTGCGCAGGCGATGATGTCGGCGGCGGATCGATGGAACAACCAGCGCAAAGCGGCGGGCGAGACCCCGATCCGCGTCAGTTTTGGCTTGCATTATGGGCCGGTCGTGCTCGGCGACATCGGGCTGACCTGTCTCGAATTTGCGGTGATCGGTTCGACCGTGAACGCCGCAAGCCGGCTCGAAGCCTTGACCCGCGCGCTCGACTGCGCGCTGGTGGCGAGCGACGATCTCGTCAGGCAGGCCAGGACCGAACTCGACAGTGCAGAAGCGGTGTTTCGTCCCCTGATGGCCCAGGCCCCGCAGACCATCCGCGGGCTCGAGCAGCCGATCGCGGTCTGGACGCAGGCACGCGCGGAGGGGTGATAGATCGCGGTGATCGCAACAGGCTTGGCACTTTCGGAGCCTCGGTTTCGCATGAAGCCAAGCCTACTATCCCGAAGCGTCGTCCGACGAAGGAGTTACGACGCAGTTCGATTTTGTCTGTTCCGCAGATGATTGATCAGCCCAGAGAACAGATGGCTGCTTCTGGCCCATCATTTGGTACCGCGCAGCAATCGCGGCGCCAAGCCGCGCCTCAAATCCCGAGATACCGGTGCTGCAGATCGGGCTCGGCGACCAGTTGCTCTGATGTGCCGCTCCACACGGTGCAGCCGCGATCGATGATGTAGTGGCGGTCGACGATGCGGGCGAGGTTGCCGACGTTCTTGTCGATCACGAGCACGGATTGGCCGCGCCCTTTCAGCATCGAGAGGCAGCTCCAGATCTCGTCGCGGATAAGCGGGGCAAGGCCTTCGGTGGCCTCATCCAGGATCAGGAGTTTGGGATTGGTCATCAGCGCGCGGCCGATTGCGAGCATCTGCTGCTCGCCGCCGGAGAGCGTGACGCCCATCGCGCCTACTTCGGAAAAGACTTCAGCAGCGCGCGGATCTTGTCCGCGTCCGCGGGCGTTGCAGGATTGTAGATCACCATATTGAGGTCGGGCCGGCCATCGACGGCGAAAGCAGAAAACTCCATCGAGAGCGGTCCCGCGGTGGGATGATGGAGGACTTTCACGCCATCGCCGTGCCCTTGCACGTCGTTGTCACGCCACATTGCCGCGAATTCGGGGCTTGTCGCGGAGAGTTCATCGACCAGCGATTGCACATTGCGCGCCGCACCGGCGCGCGCCACATCCGCGCGGAAGGACGCCACCACATAGCGCGCCACACTTTGCCAGTTGGACTGCGCTGCGCGCACGCGGCTATCGCGGAACATCATGCGCAGAACATTGCGCTGCCCATCCGGCAGTTTGCTGTAGTCGGTGAGGACCGTCGCGGCGGCCCTGTTCCACGCGATCAAATCCCATGTCGCCGTGCGAATAAAAGCGGGACTGTATTCCAGCGTATCGAGCACCCGTTGCAGATGGGGTGAGATACCTTCGGGCGCATGATAGCGGACTTCGGGTGGCCGGCCTAGGCCGAGCAGAAACAGATGTTCGCGCTCCACGTCGGTCAGCATCATGGCTCGGGCAATGCGATCCAGCACGTCGGCCGAGGGTGCTCCGCCGCGCCCCTGCTCCAGCCAAGTGTACCATGTGGCGCTCACATTCGCGCGCTGCGCCACTTCTTCGCGCCGAAGTCCCGGCGTTCGCCGCCGCTTCAGCGGAAAGCCGAATGCCGTAGGATCGAGCTTCGCGCGACGATCCTTGAGATAAGCCCCGAGCGAGTTCGCGTCCGTCATCCTGTTAGCGATTATACCTGTATAATCTCACTACTTTACCCGAATGACGAGCTTAGCAATATCCCGGCATTCCGAACAGGGAGTGCTTCTCATGCGCGTATTCGTCACCGGCGCCGCCGGATTTATCGGCACCGAAACTACAAAAGAACTCATCGCCAACGGGCATCAAGTCGTCGGCCTCGCGCGCTCCGAAGCGAACGTCGAGACGCTCGAGAAACTAGGCGCGGAGGTTCATCGCGGCTCGCTGCAGGACCTGGAAAGCCTGAAGCGCGGCGCAAGGGATTCGGACGGCGTGATCCATCTGGCCTTCATCCATGATTTCTCGAAATTCGCGGAGAATGGCGCGATCGACAAGGCCGCCATCGAAGCAATGGGCGACGTGCTGGCTGGCACGAACAAGCCTTTCATCGTGACCTCGGGAACGGGCCTCATCGCGCCAGGTGTGATGATCACCGAAGATATGCGACGCGATTCAAGCCCGCATGTTCCGCGCGTGTCCGAGCAGGCCGGTTTGGCCTATGCGTCGCGTGGTGTGCGCGCGATGGCAATACGCCTGCCGCAAGTGCATGGCGCCGACGGAAAAGCTGGGTTGATCACTTATCTGCTCGAGCTCGCGCGTCAAAAAGGCGCCGCCGCCTATATCGGCGAAGGCGCCGAACGCTGGGCAGCGGCGCATAGGCTGGATGTCGCCCGTTTATACCGGCTTGCGTTGGAGAAGGGCGCGGTAGACGGAATTTACCACGCGGTTGGCGAGGAAGGCGTACCCATGCGCCAAGTCATCGAAGTGATCGGCCGCGCGTTGAATGTGCCGGTCGTTTCGATCAAGAAGGAAGAGGCGGCCGATTATTACGGGCCACTGGCAATGTTCGCCGGTTTGGACATGCCGGCCTCCAGCGCTTTGACGCAGCAGCGGTTGGGCTGGACGCCCACTGGGGCTAGCTTGATCGCCGACATCGGCCAGCCGGGTTACTTCAAGGTTTGAGCGGGAGGTTGGGCGCGAAGCGGACATCGACTTCAGTGGGTCGCGCAAGCGGGGTACGCGGCCCAGCTCGTCCAGACCGCCAAGCCGTACATCAAATCCCGAGATAGCGGTGCTGCAGATCGGGCTCGGCGACCAGTTGCTCCGACGTGCCGCTCCACACGGTGCGGCCGCGCTCGATGATGTAGTGGCGGTCGGCGATGCGGGCGAGGTTTCCGACGTTCTTGTCGATCACGAGCACGGATTGGCCGCGCCCCTTCAGCATCGAGAGGCAGCTCCAGATCTCGTCGCGGATCAGGGGCGCGAGGCCTTCGGTGGCCTCGTCCAGGATCAGGAGTTTGGGATTGGTCATCAGCGCGCGGCCGATTGCGAGCATCTGCTGCTCGCCGCCGGAGAGCGTGACGCCCATGTTGCTGCCGCGTTCGGCGAGGCGCGGAAACAGCGCGTGGATCTTTTCCAGCGTCCAGGGATCGGAGCTGCTCTGGCGATTGCCTGAGGCGGCGACCAGGTTTTCGCGCACCGTCAGGTTCGGGAAGATCTGCCGGCCCTCGGGCACCAGGCCGATGCCGAGTTTCGCAATTCTGTAGGATGGCAGGCCGCGAACCTGCTGCCCGGCAAAGCGGATCGCGCCTGACCGCGCCGGAGTCAGCCCCATGATGGAGCGGATCGTGGTGGTCTTGCCCATGCCGTTGCGGCCCATCAGCGCGATCATCTCGCCGCGCTTGATCGACAGCGACAGGCCGAACAGCACCTGGCTCAGGCCGTAGCAGGTCTCGATCCCTTCGACGTCGAGCAATGTGTCAGCCAATTGGGCCTCCCTGACGGGTCACCGCATGCTGTTCGCCGAGATAGGCGCGCTTCACCTCTTCATGCCGGCGGATCGCATCCGGCGTGTCGCAGGCGATGACGCGGCCATAGACCAGGACCGTGATGCGGTCGGCGAGCGCGAACACCGCTTCCATGTCGTGCTCGACCAGCACGATGGTGAACTCCTTGCGCAGCTCCTTCAACAGGTGGACCATCCGCGCGGATTCGGTGACACCGAGGCCCGCCATCGGTTCGTCCAGCAGCAAGAGCTGCGGCTTGGTCGCAAGGGCCACCGCAAGTTCGAGTTCGCGCTGCTCGCCATGGCTGAGCTCGGAGACCAGGACATCGGCGCGCGATCCGAGCCCGACGCGCTCCAGCGCCGCACGCGCAGTATCGCGCAGATGCTTCTCCTTTCGCGCGTTGCCCCAGAAGCGGAAGGAATGGCCATCATGCGCCTGCGCCGCGAGCGCGACGTTGTCGATGGCGCTGAAATCCTTCAAGAGCGAGGTGATCTGGAACGAGCGCGCCAGCCCGAGCCGGCTTCGCCGGTAGGACGGCAACCCCGTGACATCGCGACCGGCAAAATGGATGGTGCCGGAATTCGGCATCAATTGCCCGGTCAACTGACTGATCAACGTAGTCTTGCCGGCGCCGTTGGGTCCGATGATCGCATGCAGTTCGCCGCGCGGCACTTCGAGCGACAGATTGTCGGTCGCGAGGATGCCGCCGAAACGGCGCACCAGATTGTCGACGCGAAGCAGGGGATCAGCCACGACGCACCCTCCCGAGCAGGCCCATGATGCCACCACGCGCGAACAGGACGATCAAGAGCAAGAGCGGGCCCATGATCAGCGCCCAATATTCGGTGAACTGCGACAGCAATTCTTCCAGCACGAGATAGACGATTGCGCCAATCAACGGGCCGAACAGCGAGCCCATCCCGCCCAGGATCACCATCACCATGAGATCGCCGGACCGCGTCCAGTACATCACGGCCGGGCTGACGAAATCGGTGTTGTTGGCGAGCAGCGCGCCGGCAAGGCCGCAGATGGTGCCCGCGATGACGAAGCAGGTCAGCCGGTAGCGATAGGCCGGAAAGCCGATTGCCTGCATGCGCTGCTCGTTGGAGCGCACGCCCTGCACCACCAGGCCGAACCGCGAATTGACGATGCGCCAGATCAGGTAGACGCCGCCGAACAGGCAGGCGAGGCAGAGATAATAGAACTGCGTGCGGTCCGAGAGGTTGATCAGCCCGTCGAAGGTGCTGCGCTTGTAGATGGTCAGGCCGTCGTCACCGCCGTAGCGCGACAGCGCGGAGGCGACGTAATAGGCCATCTGTGCAAAGGCGAGCGTGATCATGATGAAATAGACGCCGCGGGTCCGCAACGATAGCGCGCCGATCACCAGCGCAAACAAAGCGGAGACGGCAAGCGCCACCGGCCACTGGATGAAGCCGGAGCCGATGCCCTCGGCCGCCGAGATGCCGACGGCATAGCCGCCGATGCCGAGATAGGCGGCGTGGCCGAAGCTCATCATGCCGCCATAGCCCATCATCAGGTTCAGGCTCGAGGCCGCCAGCGCAAAGATGATGATCCGCGTGAACAGCGTCAGGATGAAGATATTGCCTGTAACCGCCGAATAGACCGGCAGCAGGACAAGCGCGGCACAAACCACCGCCACGACGGCGTTGCTGGCGTTGAGCTTGGATTTCATCGCTTGGCGGCCGGAAACAGCCCCTCCGGCCGCACGACCAGCACGATCGCCATCAACAGGTAGATCAGCATCGAGGACAAAGCGGGCGCGGCGGTCGAGGCGGCGGCACCGCTCAGCACCATGCGCAGCAAATCCGGCAGGAAGGCGCGGCCGAGCGTGTCGATTATGCCGACGAAGATCGCGGCGAGGAAGGCACCGCGGATCGAGCCGATGCCGCCGATCACGATGATGACGAAGGCGAGGATCAGGATGTTCTCGCCCATTCCGATCTGCACGGTCAGGATTGGCGCCTGCATCAAACCGGCAAGGCCCGCAAGCGCGGCGCCAAGGCCGAACACCAATGTGAACAGCAGCTTGATGTTGATGCCGAGCGCGCCGGCCATCTCGCGATTGGAGGCGCCGGCGCGGATCAACATGCCGATGCGGGTGCGCATCACCACGAGATAAAGCAGCGCGGCGACCAGCAGCGCGACGACGATGATCGAGAGCCGGTAAGCCGGATAGTAGACGCCGGGCAGAAGCTGCACCGGGGTGGTCAGCCATGTCGGCAATGGCAGCGCGAGGCCGGCCGGCCCCCAGATCAGCCGCACCATGTCATTGAAGAACAGGATCAGGCCGAAGGTCGCCAGCACCTGGTCGAGATGGTCGCGGCCATAGAGATGCCTGAGTGCCACGAATTCAAGGGCGATGCCGAGCAGAAGCGTGGCGGCCAGCGCGAGGATCGCACCGAGCACGAAGCTGCCGGTCCAGCCGACAAAGGTCGCGGCGAAATAGGCGCCCATCATGTACAGCGAACCATGCGCCAGATTCACGAAATCCATGATGCCGAACACCAGCGTGAGCCCGGCCGCCAGCAGGAACAAGAGCAGGCCGAACTGCAATCCGTTCAGAAGTTGTTCGATCAGAAGGAACATCGGCGACTTATATCAGCCTCACAAACAAAACAGCGGCAGCGCATATGCACCGCCGCCTTCTCCCTCGCCCCGCCCTTGCGGGGTCGAGACGAGCGAAAGCTCGCTCTGAGAGCGTCGCGGTGAGGGGCTGCCTCCGCGAACACCGCGCCCGCGGAGAGTCCCCCTCACCCGGATCGCAAGAGCGATCCGACCTCTCCCCGCAAGCGGGGCGAGGTGACTTACCCTCACTTCATCGGACACTTGTCGTGGAACCGGTCCTGGTCGTTCTCGACGATGGTTGCCACCGTCTTCAGCGATAGCTGACCGTCCGCGTCCTTGACCACGTCCTGCAGGTAGAAATTCTGGATCGGGATGTGGTTGTTGCCATATTTGAACGGGCCGCGCAGCGACTTGAAGTTCGCCTTCTCCATCTCCGCCTTCATCGCATCCTTTTTGGTCAGGTCGCTCTTCACCGCGACGACCGCGCTGTTGATGAGCTGGGCGGCGTCATAGGCCTGCGCGCCGTAATAGGTCGGGCGCAGGTTCGCGTATTTCTTGCGGTAATCGGCGACGAAGCGCTTGTTCTCTTCGTTCGGCAGGTCGTTCACCCATTCCTGGGCCCCGGGAATGCCGAGCGCGTTTTCCTTTTGCAGCGGCAAGGACAATTCGTCGATGGTGAAGGCGGTATAGAGCGGGATCTGCTGCTTGATGCCGGCCTGCACATACTGGTTGAGGAACTGCACGCCGGCGGCGCCCGGATAGAACACGAAGATCGACTCGGCCTTCGAGTTGCGCGCCTTGGTCAGCTCGGCGGAGAAATCGAGCTGGCTCGGCCACACCGTATATTCTTCGCCGACCACCTCGCCCTTGAAGGTGCTCTTGACGCCCGCAAGCATGTCCTTGCCGGCGGCATAGTTCGGCCCGATCAGGAACACCGATTTCACGCCCTTCTGATTCATGTAGAGGCCCATGGCGGCGGGCGTCTGGTCATTCTGCCAGGAGGTCGAGAAGACGTAAGGCGAGCAAAGCTCGCCGGCGAGCTGGGACGGACCGGCATTGGCCGAGATCAGGAAGGTCTTGCTGTCGACGGCGGTCTTCAGCGAGGCCAGGAGCACGTTCGACCAGATGTAGCCGACGATGAAGTCGACCTTGTCGGACTGCACCAGTTTCTCGGTCTTCTGCTTGCCGACATCCGGCTTCTGCTGGTCGTCCTCATAGATCACCTCGACCGGCTTGCCGTCCATCTTGCGGCCGAGATGGTCAAGCGCCAGCTCGAACGAGTTCCGCATGTCGTTGCCGATGACGGCGGTCGGACCGCTGAAAGTCGAGACAAAGCCGATCTTGATCGTGTCAGCCGCAAGTGCGGGCTGCGCCAACGCCAGCGCGGTCACGCCCGCCAGCCAAAATGACGTTTTCATGTTCACTCCCCTCCTCAACCATTCCAACCGGCCCGCTAGGCGGGTGAACCGTCCGGCGGCGCCATCCGTGCCCCCGTCACTCCCGCTCAGGGTGACGTGTTTTGTGCGCGGAATCCTGACTGGGCAGCAAGCGTGAACCGAAGGCGGCGTTTAGAACCTTCGGCGCATGCTCGCGCCCGATCTGCACCATAATTCGTAAAATGTGAGGCTGGCAAGAATTATAGTGCCGGTTGCCTGGGCAACCATTGTCGCAGTTTTGAGCTGCTGCCGGCCGCCTTTCGCGGCGCCCCGCTACACGAGATAGTCCGCGTCCTCGATCACGTAGGACGCGTGGCGGAAATCCCGGATATTCGCGACCCTGTCGGCCCGCCAGTCCAGCAGCACGAAATATTTCGGCCGCGCTGCGCCGGGAGCCGTAGGGTCGAACACCAGGATCGCGGGACGGCCTTCCACAAGCCCCGGCACCAGATGCCAGTCGCTGGCCTTGGCGTAATTGCCGAAATAACGCGAAACCTCGGCTTTGCCATTGAGCCGGGTCCTGCTGACGAGATCAAGCTTGATGTCGTCGGCGATCATGGCGCGGATGGCGTCGAAATCGCGGGCGTTGAAATGGGTGACATAGGCGGAAAGACGGGCCCGATCGGCGTCCGTCAGCTTCGGCCGCGGCGCGTCGTCGCCTTCTTGCGCGAGCTGGCGCAGCCGGACCCGGCCACGGTGCAGGCTGGCCTTTGCCGCCACCAGGCTCAGGTCCATGATCTCGCAGACTTCCGCCAGCGAATAGCCGAGCACGTCCCTCAGGATCACGCTGCTGCGCTGCGCCACCGGCAGGCGCATGAAAGTACGCAGGCTGGCGGCGGCGATCTCGCGGCGGGCGATGTCGTCGAGCTCGTCGGCCATCATGTCGACCTCCTCCGCCGACCGGAGCGCGGCCTGCCGCTGGCGGCGGCGCAGGAAATCGAGCGCGGCATTGTGCGCTATCCTGAACAGCCAGCCTTCCGGGTTTTGGATCTCCCCAGCCAAAGGAAACGCTTCCACCGCCTTGATCAGCGCATCCTGCAACACGTCCTCACCGTCGATCACCGAACCGACCATGCGGGAGCAGTAGCGGTGCAGCCGCGGCCGCAGCACGACCAGGAGGCTGTCGAGACCCGCGGCCACCGATGCATCGGACACTGGCGTCATTCTCCCTGCTCAGGATCATGCTCCAGCATACGGTAGTTGCCGACCACCCTGGCGCTGCGAACCAGCGGCGGCTCGGCGCAACGGTCGCGAATGCCGCTCTGGAACGCCTTGAACGCGGCGAGCTGCGGCAACGCGCTGGACCCGTCGTCGCATGCGGTCTCCACGACATGGATGAACGTGTCGTCCTCCAGCCGCAGCGTGAGATAGCGCACGCCATCGGGCTTTGCCGCCTTCAGTTCCGCAAACACCGCCGCAACCAGTTCGGCGTTCGTGTCGGCCATTTCGGGCTTCGCCTTGTACCTGATCAGCCTGGTCGTCATCGTCCTCTCCCTGGTTCGAGCCGCGATGCGGAAGCCATCGCGCATCCCAAGGACGTTTGGCGACGGTCAAAGGATACGGTGTCACAGGAAGAATTTTTGCGCTCCTCGGCGCCGTCGCCGATCACGGCCGCGGCACCACGGAAGGCCTGAGCCATACGTTTTCGCTATCGTGCGATTAGAAAGAAGCGCCTTGGAACAACTGCACAAATGAATACATAATCTACCCGGAGATACCGAGAACCCCGGGGCGATAATCCATGACGACGCCGTCGAAAGATCCGCATCACGTGGTGATCGTCGGCGCAGGCTTTGGTGGCTTGGAGGCGACGTTTGGGCTCGCCGGCGCGCCGGTGAAGATTACCTTGATCGACCGTCGCAATCATCATCTGTTCCAGCCACTGCTTTACCAGGTCGCGACCGCTTCGCTGGCGACCTCCGAGATCGCCTGGCCGATCCGCCACCTCCTGCGCGACCGCCGCGAGGTGACGACACTGTTCGCCAACGTCAACAGCATCGACGCCGAAGGCAAGCGTGTCGTGCTCGATGACGGCGACAGCGTCCCCTATGACACGCTGATCCTGGCGACGGGCGCACGCCACGACTATTTCGGTCACGACGAATGGGAACCGTTCGCACCAGGCCTGAAAACGCTGGAGGATGCCACCACGCTGCGGCGGCGCATCCTCGTTGCCTTCGAGGGCGCCGAGCGCGAGACCGATCCGGCGCGGCGCGCGGCGCTATTGACCTTCGTCATCGTCGGCGCCGGACCGACCGGCGTCGAAATGGCCGGCACCATCGCCGACCTCGCACGCGACACGCTGGCGCCTGACTTCCGCAACATCGACACCCACAAGACCCGCGTCGTTCTGATCGAGGCGGGCTCGCGGGTACTCGCAGGCTTTCCCGACGATCTCTCGACCTACGCGCAGCGTTCGCTCGAAAAGCTCGGCGTCGAGGTGATGCTGGGCGCGCCGGTCACCGAATGCGATGCCGACGGCGTGGTCTATGGCGGCAAGAGATTGGAGGCGCGGACCATCATCTGGGCTGCCGGCGTGCGCGCCTCACGGGCCGCCGAATGGCTGAACGCGCCGGCCGACCGCGCCTACCGGCTACAGGTCAATCCCGACCTCACCGTCCCCGGTCATCCCGACATCTTTGCGATCGGCGATACCATCACGATCGCCGGTCCCGACGGCAAGCCGGTGCCCGGCATCGCACCGGCGGCAAAGCAGGAAGGGCGTTACGTTGCGACGCTGATCAGGGCGCGGCTTGAAGGCCGCACGCTGCCGCCATTCCGCTACAAGCACCAGGGCAGCCTCGCCCAGATCGGCAAGCGGCTGGCCGTGATCGATTTCGGCTGGCTCAAGCTACGCGGCGCCATTGCCTGGTGGATCTGGGGCATCGCCCACATCTACTTCCTTATCGGCATCCGCCACCGCCTCAGCGTCGCGCTGAGCTGGCTCTGGATTCACGCCCGCGACCAGCGCGCGGCCCGGCTGATCACCCAGGGCAGCAGCAAGGTGGCGCGATAGCCTTAAACCAAAAAGAACCGCTGGAACGACCTTATTGCGGGCCGCGACCCCGCAGCGATGATCAAGGAAATGAGCACTCAAACCTCCCCCAGGAAGCCGCGCCGGCCGAGACCCGCACAAGCAGCGGCTGTCAATTCCGGCCCGACACTCGACCTCGATCGCTACGTGCCGGGCTTCGTCACCTTCATTGCCAACAAGCTCTCCAACAGCGCCACCTCGTTCTACCAGCGTCATTTCGGCGTCAATGTCACGGAGTGGCGGATCATGTCGCAGCTCGCGATCGAGCCGGGCATCCCCGCCTCGCGCATCTGCCACATCATCGGCTTCGACAAGGGACCGGTGAGCCGGACGCTGGCGCTGTTGCAGAAGCGCGGGCTGGTCGCGATCCGCGCCAACCCGAACGACGGCCGCAGCCATTCGATCACGCTAACGGCCAGAGGCCGCGCCATCCATGACAAGGTCATCGTCGCCGCGCTCGATCGCGAGCGTCGGCTGTTGTCCTGCCTGCGCAAGGACGAGCGGGAGATGCTGATCGACCTGTTGCGGCGGCTGCACAATAATCTCGGCGCGGTGACCCGCCAGACCGGCTCCTGACCGCACGCGCTGCCTCAGCTAACGCAGGCGATCCATTCACGCGAGGTATCGTCATCCAGCATCGCCACCGCGTCCGCGCGGCGCGTCAGCACCGCGCGCTGGTTGATGTAGCCCTTGTCGGTGATCTCGCCGCCGTCAACGGAGGCGGGCTCCGCAAGCAACAGCGCGCGCGTGGCGTGGCCGGAGGAGTTGCCGCTCTGCGCCCTCAGTCTGGCAAGACCCTGCGCGATCGCGCCGCGGATCGATTCGTGGCCGATCACATCGGCGATATCGGCGCTGTCGGGTAACGCGGCCTGCGCGCGGCAGGCGGCGATGTTGGGGAATACCAGGAAGCGAACTTCGTCGCCGCCATGGGCGGTGACGACGATGTCCTGCGCGAGCGGCGCCAGTGCGGCGATGCCGGCGACGCGCAGCGTGCCGACGCTGACCCAGGTGCCGGAATTGAGCTTGAAATCCTCGGCAACGCGGCCGTCGAAGAACAGCCCGCGTTCCGGCTGTTCCGGATCGGCAAACCTCACGGCATCGCCGATCCGGTAGAAGCCCTCCTCGTCGAACGCCTGCGCCGTCAGCTCCGGCGCCTTCCAGTAGCCCGGCGTGACATTGGGCCCGCGCACGCGGACCTCGAGCTTGTCGCCGGAGGCGACCAGCTTCAATTCGGTACCCGGGACCGGGACGCCGATATTGCCGGAACGCTCCGCCAGAAAATGGCAATCGGTCGCGAGCGGCGACGTCTCGGTCGAACCCCAGGCCGATACCATCGGAAGCCGGCGGCCGACCGTCTTCACGGACAATTCTTCCAGCGCGTCCCATAGATTCTGCGGCAGCGCCGCGCCAGCATAGAAGGCGAATTTCACCTCGCCGAAGAATTTGCGGCGTAGCGCATGATCGTCGCGTAGAGCCGAGATCAGCATGTCGAAACCGCGCGGCACGTTGAAATAGACCGTCGGCACCACGCTGCGCAGATTGGCGAGCGACGTCCCGAACAGGCCGGGCGCCGGCTTGCCGCCATCGATATAAAGCGTGCCGCCGTTGCGCAGCACCAGGTTGAAATTGTGGTTGGCGCCGAAGGTGTGGCTCCAGGGCAGCCAGTCCAGGATCACGAGATCGTCGCTGTTGGCATCGAGGAAGGTCCAGGTCTGCGCCTTGGCCTGCTGGCTCGAGGTCAGCATGCGCTGGGTGTTGATCACGGCCTTCGGCGCGCCCGTCGACCCCGAGGTGAACAGGAATTTTGCGATGGTGTCCGGCGTCACCGCCGCGAACGCCTTTTCCACCTCCGCGGTCTCGGGCGTAGCCGCGATGGCGCGGAACGAAATCGCATCGCTGTCGTCGGCATTGCCGCTGATGATGGTGGCCGCATGCAGCGACTTGATTGCCGCCAGCGCCGCCGCGAACGGCCTGGTGGCGGAGACATAGATCGCGCCGGGCTCGAGCAGCCGGACCGGACCATACCCTTCAGCTTGTCAAAATCCTTCGACATCAGCGAATAGGCCGGCGAGATCGCAGCCGACGGCACGCCGACATGCTGGGCGGCGAGCGCGAGCAGCGCGTGATCGATGCTGTTGTCGGAAAGGATCATTACCGGGCGTTCGGCGCTGAGGCCCTGCGCCAGGATCCAGGAGGCAAGCGAACGCACCTGCGCCAAGGCATCGGCATAGCTGACGGTGGTCCAGGGCGCCTCGACATCGGCGCGCTCGGCGAGGAAGGCCCTGTTCGGCGCCTGCCGCGCCCAATGCTCCAGCCAGTCGCCAACGCAGCGCGCGCCCTCGCGCAAGGGCACGGTCGATTTCACGATGATGCTGCCGTCGCCCCGCCGATCGGCAACGATCGCGGGCACAGCAAACAGATGATCAGGATTGTCCCCGCGCGCGGCGGCAATCGTCATGGTTTCCTCCTCGCCCGTCCTGACCGGGCTTGCCCGGCGCAGCTCATGATGGCGGTGGCGAAGCGGCTCGGGATCGAGCGCGCCAGGCTGGTGCACCTCCTGGACGGCCTCGAGCGGCGCAAGCTGGTCAAGCGGGTCCAGTCCCCGTCCGACCGGCGGTCCCACGCCTTGTATCTTACCGCGCAAGGCGAGACATCGCTGCGTCAGTTCAAGCGGCTTGCTGCCGAGCACGAACGTCACGTAGCCGAGAAGATCGGCAAGGAGAACCGGGAGCGCCTGCTTCAGATCCTCTCCTGCTTCACCTGACCCCCGGCGCGGGGCGTACCTCGCCTCAAATCGTCCTGCCCAATGATTGGGCAATCCCGTTGCGGCGGATTGCCTCCTGGAACTCTTGCCAATTCCCACGCCTGCCCTAAGCGGCTGATCTTACGTGCCGATTCCAGTAACCGCGCCCGGATCGGAAATGTACACAATGGCACATCGCTTGCTTCGGTCGGGCTTGGGTTTTGTCAGGCCGGGCGCCGTCGATCGTGGCGGAGATCGGTCGACCAACGGACGGGGCACCACGTGACAGAAACCGCCGCTGAGATCGTCGCTGCGCATCGCGCCGGCACCATGACGCCTGCGCAAACGGTCGCGCGCAGTTTTCAGCGCGTCCGCGACCATGGCGATCCCGCCATCTTCATCACCCTACGCGACGGGAAGGACGCGCTGGCGGAAGCCGAGGCGCTGGCCGGCAAGGACGCCGCGCGCCTGCCGCTCTATGGCGTGCCGGTCGCGGTGAAGGACAATATCGACGCGCTGGGGATGCCCACCACCGCGGCCTGCCCCGCCTTCTCCTACATGCCGACGCATGACGCCACCGCGGTGGCACGGCTGCGCGAAGCCGGCGCGATCATCATCGGCAAGACCAATCTGGACCAGTTCGCAACCGGTCTCGTCGGCGTGCGCTCGCCCTACGGCATCCCCAGGAATCCGGTCCGCGACGACCTCATTCCGGGCGGGTCGAGCTCGGGATCGGCGGTCGCGGTCTCCGCCGGACTGGTGCCGCTGGCGCTGGGCACGGATACCGCGGGAAGCGGCCGCGTGCCGGCGATGCTCAACAAGATCGTCGGATTGAAGCCGAGCCTCGGATTGATCTCGACCGCGGGCCTGGTGCCGGCCTGCCGCACGCTCGATTGCATCTCGGTCTTCTCACTCACCGTCGACGACGCCATGGCTGCGCTCAAGGTGATGGCCGGCCCCGATGGCGCCGATCCCTTCTCGCGCGATCGGCCGCTTGCCGGGATGACGGAGTTTCCCGCCGAGCTTCGGCTGGGCATCCCCCGAAATGGGCAATTGATCTTCTTCGGCGACCGCCAGTCAGAGCAGCTTTACGCGGAAGCGGTCGAACGCTGGGCCGCGCTCGGCGCGACGCTGGTCGAATTCGACCTCGAACCGTTCTACGAGACCGCGCGGCTGCTCTACGAAGGCCCATGGGTCGCCGAGCGTTATCTGGTGATCCGCAATCTGCTCGCCTCATCACCGGAGTCGATCCACCCGGTCACGCTTGAGATCACCGCGGCCGGCGCGCGGCTGACCGCCGCCGAGACCTTTGCCGCGCTCTACCGGCTGCAGGCGCTGCGCCGGATCGCCGAGCGCGCTTTCGCCTCGATCGACGCGATCGTGCTGCCGACAGCGCCGACGGTCTATTCAACCGCGCAGGTGCTGGCCAATCCGATCGAGCTCAACAGCCGGCTCGGCACCTATACCAATTTCGTCAACCTGCTCGACCTCTGCGGCCTGGCGCTGCCGTCGGCGATGCGGCCGGACGGCGCGCCGTTCGGCATCACGCTGCTGGCGCCGGCCGGCCGCGACGCGCTGCTTGCCAGCATCGGCCGCGTCTTCCATGCCGACACCAGGCTGCCGATCGGCGCGAAGTCGCTGCCGCAGCCGCCGCTCGGTCCGCTACCGCCATCAAGCGGCGAGGACATTCCGATCGCCGTTGTCGGCGCGCACCTGTCCGGCATGGCGCTGAACGGCGAATTGCGCACGCTCGACGGACGTTTGCTCGAGGAGGCCACGACCGCTCCGGACTACAGGCTCTATGCGCTCGGCACCACGCCGCCGAAACCCGGCATGCTGCGGGTCGAGGCGGGCGCGGGATCGGCAATCAAGCTCGAACTCTGGGCGCTCTCACCGGCTTCCTTTGGCAAGTTCGTCGCCGCGATCCCGCCGCCGCTCTCGATCGGCACGATCCGCCTCGCCGATGGCCGCGAGGTGAAAGGCTTCCTCGTGGAGCCAGCGGCCATCAACGGCGCGCGCGACATCTCCGCCTTCGGCGGCTGGCGCGCGTTCGTGGCGGAGAACGCTACGGTCTAGCCGTCATTGCGAGCGCAGCGAAGCAATCCATGCCGCCGCTTGTGGAGAGATGGATTGCTTCGCTGCGCTCGCAATGACGCGGAGAAACGTTTCCGACAACACCGATTTCGTAGGGTGGGCAAAGCGAAGCGTGCCCACCACCACGAGCAGTGCGTGAGATGGTGGGCACGCTTCGCTTTGCCCACCCTACGGAACTACACCGAGACTGCGTAGATCTCGTATTCGCCGCGCACCAATGTGATGTGGGCGCGCATGGCGGTGGCGGCGCCGGTCTTGTCGCCGCGCAGGATCGCGACCACGACGCGGTCGTGCTCGGCATGCGATTTTGCCAATCGTCCGAGATTGCGGAACTGGGCGCGGCGGAACGGCTGCACGCGGACCCGCGTCGCCAATGTCATCTCCGCAATATAGTCGTTGTGCGAGCCGGCATAGATCGTGTTGTGGAAGCGCTCGTTGACCTCGTGAAAGCGCTCGGGATTTCCGGTGTAGCTGAGCACGCGCAATTCCTCATGCACGGCTTCGAGTGCATGCCGGTCCGCAGCCGTCATCCGCTCGGCGGCGAGCGCCGCGCACAGCGCTTCCAACTCCGCCATCGCCTCGAACATGCCGGTGAGCCGTTCGACCGAGGGCCGCGCCACCACCGCGCCGCGATGGGCGCGCGCTTCGACCAAACCACTTGCGGCAAGCTGACGCAGCGCCTCGCGCACCGGCGTGCGCGAGACATTGAAGCGGCGCGCGATATCGGTTTCATCGAGCGGCGAGCCCGGCCCGAGCGCGCCGCGCACGATCTCATCGGCAAGCTGCAGGCGCAGCTCCTCGGCGCGCGTGGTCTTGGATTGTTGCGGAAACGGACGGTCGACGCGCCGCACCAGCATTTCCGGTCCGGCGGCAGCAGGGCTACGCGGAAGATCGTCCAGACTCATGTCTTCGGATCCTTCGGTTCGTCGATGATGCTGACATGCGCGGCGACGATTCTCCAGCCCTCGGGGAAGCGTATCCACGTCTGCATCTGCCGCCCCACCTTGCCCGGTGCGGAGTCGCGAAAGAACAGCGTCGAGGCGACCGCGGTGTCGCGGCCGTAGGTCGATATCACGGTCTTGTCGGTCCGGCGATTGAGCCCGACCGACGAGCGCCCGGCGCGGAACGCCATGATCGCGTCATAGCCATAGAGATTTTCGCCCATGCCGTAGCGCAGCGTGCGCTTGTCGTTGCGGAACAATTCGTCGAGCACAGCGACGTCGTTCGACACCAGCGCCTTCTCGTAGCGGTCGAATTGCGCGGTCACTTCGGCAAGTACGTCGGGCAGATCGATTTCCATTCGCTAGATTCCTCGCGGCGGCGGCGCGGCGGCCGCACCCATGTGCTCCAGAGCGTAGGCGACCCGCAGCGCGATGTCCTCGCGCCACGGCGCGGCGATGATCTGCACGCCGATCGGCATCGGCTCGAGTGGAACCGGGACGGCCACCACCGGCAGGCCAATGAACGAAATCGGCTGGGTGTGAATGCCGATATTGGCGCGCACCGGCAGTTCGACTCCATCGAGCGTAAAATTCACCTGCCCAAGCTTCGGCGCCACGCAGGGCGTCGCCGGGGCCAGGATCACGTCGACCGTCCTGAACAATTCCAGCACCTTCTCGCGGTACCAGCGCCGGAACTTTTGCGCCTTGTCGACATAGGGCGCCGGAATCATCGCACCCGCGATCAGGCGATCACGCACCGCGGGATCGAAATCATTCGGCCGCTTGCGCAGGCGGTCGAGATGCAGCGAAGCACCTTCCGTCGTCGTGATGACGTAGGCCGCCGAGCGGGCGCGCGCGGCTTCCGGAATCTCCACCATTCGCGTCGCGTTGAGCGCCTTGGCGATGCGGCCAACGGCTTCAACCGCTTCGGGGAAGACGTTCTGCTGGAAATAGCCGCCAGCAATGGCGATGCGGAGATCACCGATGCCTTGCGCGAGCGGTGGCATCACCGGCTCGACCGGCCGCGTGGTGCAGGCGGCGTCATCTGCATCAGACCCCTGCATCGCATCATAGGCGAGCGCGAGATCGCGCGCGCTTCGCGCCAGCGGGCCGAGATGATCGAAGCTTGCGACAAATGGAAACGACCGCGCGCGCGACAACCGGCCATAGGTCGGCTTCAGGCCGAAGGTACCGCAGAAGGACGAGGGCACGCGGATCGAGCCGTTGGTGTCGGAGCCGAGCGCGATCGGTACCAGTCCGCCGCCCACCGCACTGCCGGAGCCGCCCGAGGAGCCGCCGGTCATCCGCGTCGGATCGTGCGGATTGCGCGACGGGCCGTCATGCACGTTCTCGCCGGTGAAGTCATAGGCGTATTCGCCCATGTTGAGCGCGCCGACCAGCACGGCACCGGCCGCTTCCATCCGTTCGATCAGCGTCGCATCGCGCGCGGCCGGCGGCAGATCGCGATTGATCTTCGATCCGGCGCGCGTGGAGAGGCCCTGCACGTCGAACAGGTTCTTCACTGCAAAGGGAACGCCGGCGAGCGGGCCGACGTCTTGGCCGGCCGCAATCGCGGCGTCGACGTCCCTGGCCTTGGCGCGGGCGCGATCGGCGGTGACGTCGGTGAAGGCGTTGAGGACGGAATCGTGCTTTGCGATGCGGGCGAGCGCCGCCTCGGTTGCTTCCAGTGCCGAGAGCTTTCGCGTGGCGACGGCCCCTGCGATGTCGGCGGCGGACGGGGATTGATCGGTCATTGCGCTATCAGGCGGAGTAGACACTGGCCGGCTCGGTCTCGTCGGGAAGCGGGAATTCATCTACCATGCGCGCCAGCCTCAGCGAGACTTCGAGGTTGGCACGAACCGCCGGCCGCCAGGCGTCCTCGACCGGTAGCCCCATCGCCGTCGCGACGGCGTCGATATAGTCATCCAGCTTGTCGGCAACCATCACGCTCCCACCCGGCGATCTCAACGCACCCATGATCCGATTACTTGAATCGGACCACAAACTCATCTGTTTTATCGAGCGTTTGGAAAGCCTGCTTGCCCGTTTTCTTCCCGGAGACTGCTCAATGAACAGGCAACGGCGGATGCGGGATCGCCGTCAGCAGCTCCTTTGTATAGGCATCCTGCGGATCGCCCAAGACCTTTTCGGACGTGCCCTGCTCGACGATCTTTCCGCTGCGCATCACGATGACGCGGTCGCATAACAGGCGCACGACGTTGAGATCGTGCGACACGAACAGATAGCTCATCCCCATCGACTGCTTGAGATCCTGCAACAGGTTCAGCACCACCGCCTGCACGGAGACATCGAGTGCCGCGGTCGGCTCGTCGAGGATGACGAGCTTCGGATGCAGCGCGATGGCCCGCGCGATGCCGACGCGCGCCTTCTGCCCGCCGGACAGTTGGTGCGGGAAGCGGTCGAGCAAATTGACCGGCAGGCCGACCAGCGTGGCGAGTTCCTCGCAGCGGGCGCGCAGCGCGTCGCGGCCCCTGATGTCGCCGAGCTGCATGATCGGGTCGACGATCGCACGCGCGGCGGTGAAGCGCGGGTTGAGGCTGTCGGTCGGATCCTGGAACACCATCTGGATGCGGCTGCGCAGCGGCAATCGCGCAAAGGATTGCGGCTTGATCTCGCCGATCTCGTCGCCATCGAAGGCGATGCGACCGGAGGTCTGGTCGAGCAGCCGCATCACCATCATCGATGTCGTCGATTTGCCGCATCCGGATTCGCCGACCAGGCCGACGCTTTCGCCGTGGCCGACATGGAAGCTGATGCCGTCGACGGCGCGGAACACTTCTTGTTCCACCGGCGGCTTGCGGCCGAACAGTTTTGACAGCACCGCGTTCGCGCCCTGGCGGGGATATTCCTTGACGAGCTTTTCGACCAGGAGAAGGGGTTCTGCCTTCTCGTCACCCCCGGGCTTGACCCGGGGGTCCATCCGTTCAGAAGAAGAGTCTTTCGAAGATTGATGGATGGCCGGGTCAAGCCCGGCCATGACGGAGGGCGTATCGTCCTCCGGCAGCAAATCGCGCAAGGAGACACCGATGCGCGGCGTCGCGCGCATCAGCTTCTTGGTGTAGGCGTGCTCGGGCCTGGCAAAAATATCGGCCGATTTTGCCGTCTCGACCACGCGGCCCTTTTCCATCACCACGACGCGGTCGCAATAGGCGGCGGCCAAGCCGAGATCATGCGTGATCAGGATGGTCGACATCGACCGCCGTTTCGTCAGCTCGACGATCAGGTCCATCACCGCCTTCTGGGTGGTGACGTCGAGACCGGTGGTCGGCTCGTCCGCGATCAGAAGCTGCGGATTGCAAGCCAGCGCGAGCGCAATCACGACGCGCTGGCACATGCCCCCCGAGAGCTCGAACGGATAGGCGTGATAACGCTCGCGCGGGCGGGCGATCTTGACCTGCTCGAGCGCCTCGATCGCCTTCTCGCCACGATCGGCCACGGTCGATTGCTGGACGTGCTGACGCAATACGTCCTCGATCTGGTCGCCCACTTTCCGGATCGGATTGAGCGCCGCGCGCGGGTTCTGGAAGATCATCGAGACTTCGCGGCCGCGCAGGTCGCGCATCTGCGTCTCGGTCGCCGCCTTCACGTCGATGCCCGAGAACATCACCGAGCCCTCGGCGATCTTGCCGGCGCGATCGAGGATGCGCATCACGGCGTAAGACGTCACCGACTTGCCCGAACCGGACTCGCCGACGATGCCGACGGTCTCGCCTTTTGCCACGGAAATATTGACGTGCTGCACCGCCTTGACGATGCCACGCCGCGTGGTGAATTCGACGGTGAGGTCCCTGACGTCGAGCAGCGGCTGCGCGGTCATGACGGGCGCCCCATTCTCAAATCGTCATGCGCGGGCTTGACCCGCGCATCCATCAAGAAATCAAGAATGCGCTTCGCACGATGGATTGCCGGGTCAAGCCCGGCAATGACGATCGGCTGAAAGAGCGAGCCCATCACGTTCTCCGCTGCGGGTCGACGATGTCGCGCAATCCGTCGCCGAGCAGATTGAAGCAGAACACGGCGATCATCAGAGCAAGGCCGGGGAACAGCGCGATCCACCATTCGCCCGACACCATGAAGCCCGCGCCTTCGGCGACCATGATGCCCCATTCGGCGGTCGGCGGGCGGACGCCGAGGCCGATGAAGGAGAGGCCGGCAGCGTTCAGGATGGCGTAGCCCATGGTGAGCGACATCTGCACGATCATGATCGGCATGATGTTGGGCAGGATGTGCACCAGCAGGATGCGGTACTCACCATTGCCGGAGAGCCGCGCCGCCTGGACGAAGCCGGCATTGCGGCGGACATTGGCCTCGGCACGGGCGACGCGCGCGTAAAGGGGGAAATTCACGATTGCGGTGGCGATGATGATGTTCTGCACGGTGTTGCCGAGCGCCGCGACGATGCCCATCGCCAGCACGAACAGCGGAAACGCCATGATGGTGTCGGCGATGCGGCCGACGATGCGGTCGGTCCAGCCGCCGAAATAGCCGGCCGCAATGCCGGCGAGCCCGCCCATCAGGAACACCAGCACTACGGACGCAACTGCAATGAAGGTATCGAGCCGAGTGGCCACGATGACCCGGCTGAAGATATCGCGCCCCAATTGATCGGTGCCGAACCAGTGCGCCGCCGACGGTGGCTTCAGCGCTGCGGCGGTATCGCTCGCGAGCGGGTCGTAGGGCACGACATAGGGGCCGAACAGCGCCGCGAACACGATCACGACCAGCAGCCCGAAGGCGAAGGCGGTGACCTTGTTCTCGCCGAGCACATAGCGCGTGTGCTCGAAGACGGCTGACAGCCCCGAGGTCGGCGCCGGAGCGACGGGTTCAACGACAGGCGCAACGGTGCTCATGCTTCACCCCTCACCCTTCCAGTCGTACGCGTGGATCGATCACGCCATAGAGGATGTCGATCACCAGATTGAGCAGCACATACATGACCGCCATGGTCAGCACGAAGCCTTGCACCGGCGCGAAATCCGACGAGATCAGCGCTTCCACCGCATAGGAGCCGATGCCAGGCCAGGCGAACACTTTTTCAACCAGCACATTGGCGCCCAGCAGGAACGAGAACACCATGCTGAGCGTCGTGATGACCGGCAGCATCGCGTTGCGGAACGCGTAGGTGACGATCACCGTCCCCGGCGACAGGCCGCTGGCACGCGCAGTGCGAACGAAGTCGGAGGACAGCACGGCCAGCATCGAAGCCCGGGTCATGCGCGCGATCGGCGCCAGCGAGAAGATCGCAAGCGTCGTCGCCGGCAGGATGAGCTGGCTGAGCGCGGAACGGAATGCCTCGAAATCGCGCGCGATCAAAGTGTCGATCAGATAGAAGCCGGTCACGGTCGGCGGCGCGCTATAGAACACATCGAGCCGCCCCAACGGCGCCGGCGACCAGCCGAGCTGGAAATAGAAGATGTAGACCAGCACCAGCCCAGTAAAGAACACCGGCAGCGATACGCCGGCGGTGGTCGTGACGCGACAGAGATGGTCGATCCACGAGCCGGGCCGCGTTGCGGCGAGCACGCCGAGCGGGATTGCGATTGCGATCGACACCAGCAGGCCGAGCAGCGTCAGTTCGGCGGAAGCCGGCAGGCGGTTGCGCAATTCGGCCGCCACCGGCTGTCCCGTGGTGAGCGAATTGCCGAAATCGCCATGGGCGAGATCATTGGTGTAGCGGAAGAACTGCTCGATCAGCGGCCGGTCCAGGCCGAGCTTCTTGCGGATCTGTTCGACCGCTTCTTTGGTGGCGGCAGGCCCGGCGAAATAGGCGGCCGGATCGCCCGGCAGCGCGCGGGTCAGCAGGAAGGTGACGATGACGACCCCGATCAGGCTCGGGATCGCAAACATCAGCCGCTTGCCGATCATCGTGAGCATGGCGCGCCCTCCCTGCTCGTTCGCTACCCCTTCGCCATCGCGCGATAGTCGAGGCGGCGGTGGAACCAGTACTGATAGCCGGAGATATTCTTCTGCATCGCCACGTTGACGAAGGGCTGATACAGCGGAATGCGCGGCACTTCCGCGAAGGCGAGATCGACGAAACCCTTGACGTCGGTGTCGTAGGCCGCGGTGTCGCCGATCGCGGCAGCCTTGCGGGCGCCGTCGATGAACCTGTCCATCTCCGGCGACTTGTAGCTCATGGTGTTGAACACGGAATTGTTGCCGTGATAGCACCAGTAGAAGAAGTACTCGGGATAATCGAGCCAGCCCGAGAACACATTGGTGAACAGCGGCATCTCCTTCTTGTTCAGCTCGGTGCGCCAGTTGGCGCCGGGCACCTTGTTGATGGTGGTCTTGATGCCGATCTGCGCCAGGCTTTCCTGCACCAGCACGCAGAGCGGTTCGTTGACGCCCGCAAAATTCAGATCGAAGGAGATCGTGGTCTCGAAGCCGTTGGGATAGCCGGCCTCCGCCAGCAACGCCTTGGCCTTCTCGATGTCGGTGAAATATTTGTGCGGCTGCGGCCAGGCGACCTCGGTCGGCTTGTCCTTGGGCGCGCCGAACATCGGGTTGGCAAGCCCGAACAGCACCGCGTCCATGATCTTCTGATAGGGAATCGCGTAGGCCACGGCCTGCCGCACCTTCAGATTATCGAACGGCGGCTTGGTCACGTTCATGCCGATATACTGGATGCCGTTGGAGAACGGCAGCGACACCACGTCGAGCTTGCCGTTCGCCTTCATCTCCTGGAAATCCTTGAACGGCAGCTCATAGGAGATGTCGGCGTCGCCGCGCTCCAGCAGCGCGCGGCGGTTGCCGGCCTGCGGCACCATGCGCCAGATCACGCGCTTGATCTTCGGCATGGGTCCGCCGACCCAGGCGTCGTTGCGCTCCATGATCACTTCGGTGCCGGCGGTCCATTTCGTCACCTTGTAGGCGCCGGAGCCCGCGGTCTGCTGCTTGGTGTATTCGAGGCCCCAAGGATCTTTTTCAGAGGCGTTCTTCTTCACCAATTCGGAGTTGACGACGCAGGGCACGATGACGGCGAGATCGGGGATCGTCAGCCGGTCCTTGGTGGCGAAATCGACCCGCACCGTGGAATCGTCGACGATGACGAACTGCTCGGGCTTGGTCAGCGAGCCCGCACTCATCTGGAAGGTCGGGAAGCCGCCGACGCTGACCGCGCGATCGAGCGACCATTTGACGTCCTTCGCCGTCACTGGCGCGCCGTCGTGGAATTTGGCGTTCTTCTTCAATTTGAAGGTGACGGACATGTCGCCGACATTCATGTCGTCGGCCAGTTCACCCTTGAACCTGTCGCGGTCGTAATAGGGCACGCCGCCCGGGCCGCTCTTCATCTCGTGGGCGATCAGGCGGTCGTAGCAATTCCAGGACACTTCATAGCCGGGCACATTGGTGCCGACGCCATGGATGTCGAGATTGTTCGGGCCGCCCTCGGAAACGATCAATAGCGTCTCCGAGCGCGCATCGGCCTTGGCCGGCGACCAGATCGCGGGCGCAGGCACCATCGCGCTAGCGGCTAATCCGGACGCGGACTTCAGGAAATCGCGACGTTTCATGGGTGATGCTCCAACGCCCCTGGGAAATGGCGTGGAACAGGTTCGCAAGGTTTGTGCCAAGCCTTAATGGAACGTTAGCGTACGCCCAAGTCGTTGATTTAACTTTCGAATATCAAGAACGGCAAGTTCAAACGCTGCGATCGATCGTCACCCTATTGCATACAAATCGGCATATTTGCTCACTGATTAAGCTGTTAATTTTGAACGCCCGTTTGTTAGGCGAGCCATTTATGTGGCCCAAATCAGCTCTTGCAGTTCCAGGAGATCGTCAGCCTTCGCTTGCCAGCCGTCGATGCAGATATGCCGGTTCAGGTCGCTCGCGCGGTGCAACAGCATCAAGGCCATCAGCCGCCGCTTCAGCGCGAAATCGATGTCGCTGCGGGAATATCCGAAGCCTTCGAGCAGGCTCAGCACGCGGCGCGGCCGGCCCGCGGCCATGAATGCGCCGGGGCCGAGCAGGTCGTAGTCGCGCCATCCTGCCAGCACATCGCCGAAATCGATCAATCCGCAAAGGTGCCAGCGGCCGTTACGCTGCGTCAGCATGAAGTTTTGCGGGATGTATTCGCCGGTGAGGATGACCGGCGGTTCGTGCATCGGGATCAGCTCGGCGGCGTCGCGCAAGAGATCATCGAGCCCGTCGAGGAATTTTCGCGCCAGCCCCAGCCGCTCGTGCCTGGCACGACAGCCTTCCATCTGGCTCTGCATGAACACGTCCCAGCGCGGCTCGATTTCAAGCAGCGGGCCCGGCGGCACGCGCTGAACATCGGCAATGGTCTCGCCGATCTCGGCGAGCACGCGTTCCTTGTCGGCTTCGGGTAGCGAGGGCCACAGCTCCGCACCCAGGACACCCGACACGCGCGTGATGATCAGATAGGGCCACCGGTCGCGCTCGCCTTCGGCGATGATCTCCGGAATCGGAATCTTGACCCGCCCGCAAAGCTGCGCGAGCGACCCGCGCTCGGATACGAACTGCGCCCGCAGCACCGGCGGGAATATCTTCAGGATGAGATCATCACCGAGTCCAACGACGAGGTTGGTGCCGGTTGTGAAGACGTGAGGCGACGTGGAGGCAAATCCGTGGCTGCGGGCGATATCGATCGCGACCGGCAGCCAGCGCGATGGGTCAGCACGCCAGGTGCGAAAGGCTTCGTAGTCGGTGAAGGCGGGTAATGACCGCGTCATGAATTTGCGCCACGACGTCATTGCGAGGAGCGATGCGACGAAGCAATCCATTTCGACCCGCGCGGAGAAATGGATTGCTTCGCTTCGCTCGCAATGACGGTTGGCGAGACCAATTTCTACCTGTCCGGATTGGCGCGCTCGAACTGGCGCAGCAGCCGGTTACCGCGTTCGACGGCCAAATCGAGCGCGGCCTGCGGCGACTGCTTGCCGGAAAAGGCCTGCTCGAGCTCCTCATCGATGACACCGCGGATCAGCACGAAGGAGCCGAGCCGGATACCTTTCGAGTTGTCGGTCGGCGGCTTCAGCGTCAATTGCTCGATCCCGATCGCCGCACCGGGGTTGTGGTCGTAGAAACCCTGCGAGCGCGTGAGCTCGTAAGCTGCGCGGGTGATCGGCAGATAGCCGGTTGCCTGGTGCCAGGCGGCCTGCACCTCCGGCTTCGACAAATAGGCGAAGAACTTCGCAACGCCTGCATATTCGGCCCGCGGGCGATCGCGCAGCACCCATAGCGTGGCGCCGCCGATGATGCTGTTCTGCGGCGCGCCGGTGACGTCCGGCCAATAGGGCAGCATGCCGTAGCCGACCTCGAATTTCGAGTTGGCCTTGATATCGGCGCTGGTGCCGGACGAGCCGATGAAAATGCCGCATTCGCCCTTCTGGAAGCGCGGCTCGGCCGCCTGCCCGCGACCGCTATAGTCGAACACCTTGGTGGCTTGCCATTCCACGAGCTGGGCGATGTGCTTCACCATCAGCGGATTGTTGAAGATGAGCTCCGCATCGAGCCCGCCGAAACCGTTGGCCTTGGTCGCGATCGGCACATTGTGAAAGGCTGAAAAATTCTCGACATTGATCCAGGATGGCCACGACGTGGTGAATCCGCAAGGAGCACCGGCCGCGCGCAACCGCTTTGCCGCCGCGCCGAGTTCGGGCCAGGTCTTGGGCGCCACCTCCGGGTCGAGGCCGGCGGCGCGAAACAGATCCTTGTTGTAATAGAGGATCGGCGTCGAGGCGTTGAACGGAAACGACAGCAGATTGCCGCTGAGGTCGGCGTAGTAGCTGGTCACGGTCGGCAGGTAGGCCGACGGCAGGAACGGCTCGGACTGGTCGCGCATCAGCTCGAACACCGGATAGATCGCGCCGCGAGCCGCCATCATGGTGGCGGTGGCGATCTCGTTGACCTGGACGATAGCGGGCTGGCTGCGCGAGCGGAAAGCGAAGATCGCCGCCGTGACCGTTTCGGTGTAGTTGCCCTTGTAGCTCGGCACGATCCGGTAGTCGGACTGGGACGCGTTAAAATCGGCAGCGAGCTTCTCGACCTGCTTGCCGAGTTCTCCCGACATCGCGTGCCACCACATGATCTCGGTCGCGGCATGCGCGGGAGATCCGAGCAGAGTGGCCGCAAGCGCCGCTGGGTATAGGAATCTCATAAACGATGTCACGGTGCGCCAATCCAGGCTTTCGCGCTTGAGAAGCAAAATCAAAATCACTTTTGCCCCTGATTAAGGCTGCGTCGTTACGGTTGCAATCCGGCAAAACGTCGGAATGGCCGATTAACCGTAGATCGTCGGATAGCTATCTTTCCGGCTTCTGCTAAAAAGTATTGAACCTTTTCTTCCTGCCACAGACCATATCACAAGGGGATTTGTAGCCTGTGTACCGCCGCGCCGGCCTTTCGCGGATCATGAAGCTTGTTGTCGCGCTGCTGCTGACGGCGGTCGCAACGGGTGCGGCTGCGCGCGAGTTTCGGGCTTCCGATACCCAGAGCGAGGACTATCCGACCGTCCAGGCGCTGCGTTACATGGGCAGCCTGGTGGAGGAGCGAAGCGGTGGCCGTCATCATGTGCGGGTGTTTCACTCACGGCAGCTTGGCGAGGAAAAAGAAACGCTGGAGCAGACGCGGGCGGGTGCGATCGACATCAACCGCACCAATGTGGCGCTGATCGGCGCCATGGTGCCCGCGGCCAACGTGCTGGCGATGCCCTTCCTGTTCCGCTCGGTTGAACATTTGCAGAAGGTGCTGGATGGCCCCATCGGCAACGAGATCCTCAACTCATTCGAGGCCTACGGATTCGTCGGCTTGGCCTTCTATGATTCGGGCGCGCGCTCGATCTACAACAGCGCCCGTCCGATCCGTTCGCTCGACGACCTCAAGGGCCTGCGGATTCGGGTCCAGCAGTCGCAGCAGATGTCGGACATGATCCGCGCGCTCGGCGCCGAACCGGTCGAGCTGCCCTACGGGCAGGTCAAGACCGGCCTTGCCACTGGATTGATCGACGGCGCCGAGAACAACTGGCCGTCTTTCATCACCGCCGATCACTACAAGTTCGCAGGCTTCTATACGCTGACCGAACATACGATGAGCCCGGAAGTGCTGGTGATGTCGCAAAAGGCGTGGGCGAGCCTGTCGGTCGAAGACCAGGCGCTTTTCCGCGAGGCTGCGAAGCGCTCCAGCACCTTCATGCGCGAGAAGTGGAAGGACCTCGACGAGCGCTCGCGCCAGCGGGCCGAAGCCGCAGGCGTGAAGATCGTCAGCGATTTCGACCGCAGGCCGCTCGAGGCGGCGATGGCAGGGCTCTACGCCAAAGCGCAGCGCGACCCCGCGATCGCGTCATTGATCGAGCGCATCCGCAAGGTGGAGTGAAGCAAGCTTGGCAGCGCCCGGACAGGATGGAGCAGTGGGACGGCAGGCGAGCCTCGCCGCGCGCGGCCGCGTGCACATCGTCCAGATGCTGCGGGCGGTGCCGATCCGCTGGCGCATCCTGTCGATCGCGCTGTTGAACTCGGCGGTCGTGGTGGTGCTGGCGGCATTGATCTGGAACGGCGCCACCGTGCTGCGCTCGGCCTGGGAGGACGTCCGGCAGGTCCGGGAATCCGACAAGATCCTGGCCAAGCTCGAAACCGAGACCAGCCGGCTGCAGAACCTGATCCACCGCTACATCAACCAGCCGAGCCCCGAGCTGTTCGCCGAGATCCTGCTGCTCCGCGAAGCCGTGCTCGGCACGCTGACCACGCGCGCCGCCACCGACCCGATGCTGTCAGGATCGGTGGAGCAGCTCGAGCGCGTCACCAGCCGCTTCCTGGACGGCTTCGGCGAACTGCGCGCCGTGCAGGCAAAGATCACCAAGACCTATGAGGAGCAGGTGCTCGGGCCGGCCAAGGACATGGCCGGTCTTTACTCCATCATCGAGGGCGCCACCGGCCATCGCGACGCGCTGATCTGGCCATCGCTCGGCAAATCCCGCGAGGCCTTCACCGCGATGCTGGTGGCGGCGAACGCCTATTATCTGTCGCTCTCGAGCACATCCGCCGAAGAGGCCCGCCGCAACACCGAGACGATCGAGAAGACGATCCCGGTCATGATCGACCTCGCCGACAACGACCTGCAGCGCCTGGCGCTGGCGCGGCTGAACAAGCGGACCGAAGCGTTGCGCGAGGGATTGGGAAAACTGACCGAGCAGCTCGCCAGCCGCACCGAGCTATTGCGCAATACCATCGACGCGAGCCAGGCCGACGCCATCGGCGTCATCGACGATCTCTCGATCAACATGCGCCAGCGCGAGCAGAAGGCGCAGGAAACCTTCGACCGGACGCTGTCGGACATTTCGCGCCGTGTGCTCTCGATCGCGGTGATCTTCCTCGGCATCATCGTTTCCGCGGGCGTCCTGATCGCGCTCTCGATCCGCCTGCCGCTGCAGCAGATCATGGCCTCGATGCACGCCATCACGTCGGGCAATTACGATCGCCGCGTGCTGGGCACCGATGCCAAGGACGAGGTCGGCGCGATGGCGCGCGCGGTGGAAGTGTTCCGCGAGAATGCGATCGCCAAGCGCCAGGCCGAAGACGAATTGCGCGCCGCCAAGGAACGGGCCGAGAGCGCGCTGCTCGAACTCAATACGGCCCAACAGAACCTGATCGATGCGGAGCGGCTGGCGGCGCTCGGCGGCCTGGTTGCCGGCGTCGCCCATGAGGTGAACAATCCGATCGGCATCAGCCTGACGGTGGCCTCGAGCTTTGCGCGCCGCACCGAGATATTCGAGCACGAGCTGAAATCAGAACAGTTGCGCCGCTCCAAGCTCGACGAATTCGTGAAGAGCTCGCGCGATGCCGCGCAGCAGCTCGTCGCCAACCTGCAGCGTGCGGGCGAACTGATCCAGTCGTTCAAGCAGGTGGCGGTCGATCGCTCGCATGCCGAGCGCCGCCAGTTTTCCTTGAGCGAAGCGACCGACCAGATCGTCGCCAGCCTGCGGCCGGTGCTGAAGAAAGCCGCGATCGCCCTGACCGTCGACGTGCCGGAAGGCCTGATGATCGACGGCTATCCCGGCTCCTACGGACAAATTTTAACCAATCTTTTCCTTAACGCCGTCAATCATGCCTTCGCCGACCGGCGATCGGGGACGATCACGATTTCAGCGCGGGCCCGCGGCAGCGACGACATCGAGATCATCTTCGCCGACAACGGCGCCGGCATGACGCCGGACGTGCAGCGCCAGGCGTTCGATCCATTCTTCACCACCCGGCGCAATGAAGGCGGCACCGGCCTGGGCTTGCATATTGTCTATAATCTTGTCACCCAACAGCTCGGCGGCCGCATGGTGCTGGAGTCAAGGCCGGGACAAGGCACCACTTTTCGCATTATCATGCCGAGAATCGCCAAGGGTCAGCCAACGGGTCAGCCAACGGGTCAGCCCACGATCGCGGACCAAGCCAATGACGGAACTGCTCAATGGCCGAACAGGACGATGTCCTCCACCTGATCGACGACACCGGGGTCACACCGGAGGATTCGTCCGCGCGAAAATGGAAGGTAGCAGTCATCGACGACGATGCTGCGGTGCATGAAGGCACCCGCTTCGCGCTGTCCGACTACAGCCTGAACGGGGCCACGCTGGAGATCCTGTCGGCCTATTCTGCGGCGGAAGGTCGCAAGCTGATGCGGGAGCATCCGGACATCGCCGCCGTCCTGCTCGACGTCATCATGGAGACCGACGTCGCAGGGCTCGAACTCGTCGAATATATCCGCAACGAGATCAAGAACGAGACCGTCCGCATCATCCTGCGCACCGGACAGCCGGGCCAGGCGCCGGAGCGGCGGGTGATCGTCCAGTACGACATCAACGACTACAAGGCCAAGACCGAGCTCACGGCCGACAAGCTGTTCACCTCGTTGACGGCAGCGCTGCGCAGCTACCAGCAGCTCGAGCGCATGGTGCAGACCAGGCGCGGGCTCGAGATCATCATCGACGCCGCCTCCACACTCTACGACTTCAAATCGATGCAGCGGCTCGCCGAGGGCGTGCTGACCCAGCTCGCCTCGCTGCTCAATGTCGAATGCGCCGGCATCCTGGTGCTGCGCGATGACGGCGCCGGCAGCGAATTGTCGGTGCTGGCGGGCTCCGGCTGCTACAGCCGTTTCATCGGCACCACCAGCTCGAAATCGCTCGACCCTGATCTGCGCGAGATGGTGGAAGCCGCCTTCCAGCGTCGCAAGAACGAATTCGCCGACCACCGCAGCGTGCTCTATTTGCGCACCGGCAGCGGCCGCGAAGTCGTGGTGCTCCTGCAGGCGGAGCGCCAGCTCTCCGACACCGACCGCGCGCTGGTCGAGATCTTCAGTAGCCGCCTCTCGATCGCGTTCGACAACGTGATCCTCTACCAGCAGCTTCATGAGGCCAACACGCAGCTCGAGGACCGCGTCGCCCAGCGCACCCGCGCGCTGATGCAGGCCAACCGCCGGCTTTCGGCGCAATGGCTGAGGCTGCAGCGTGCCAACGGCTTCAAGAACGAGATCCTGGGCACGGTTGCACATGACCTCAAGAACCCGCTCGGCGTGATCCTCGGCCGCACCGAGATGCTCACCGAATTGATCGGCGCCGGCTCGCCAAGGGAAGCGGTCGCGACCCAGGTCGAGCACATCAGGGATGCCACCAAGCGCCTGACATCGATGGTCGATCATCTGATCTCGGACGCGATGGCCGACGCCTTCGACATCACCATCCGCCGTGAACCGGTCGATGTCGCGGCTCTTATCAACGAGGTCGCCGAAGCGAACCTGCCGCTGGCGGTCAACAAGCAGCAGAGCATCTCGGTCTCCGCACCGCCGAATTTCGTGACCATGTGCGATGCCGACCGCATTCGCGAGGCGATCGACAATCTGGTCAGCAATGCCATCAAATACTCACCAATCGGCGGCAAGATCAGGGTGGTCGTCACCCATGAGGGCGACAACACGGTGATCCGGATCGCCGACGAGGGTGCCGGCCTCTCGCCGGAGGATTTGGGGCGCCTGTTCGGCCGGTTCCAGCGGCTGTCGGCCAAGCCGACCGCAGGCGAGAGCTCGACCGGGCTTGGACTTTCGATCGTCAAACGCATTATCGACATGCATGGCGGCCATGTAACTGCGCAGAGCCCCGGCCCCGGACAGGGCTCGATCTTTACGGTTACATTGCCGGCCACAGCAGAGACATCATGACCCAGAGCCCGCACATCATCATTGTTGATGACGAGGCACCGGCCCGCGAGATGGTCGGTGATTATCTGAAGATGCATGGCTTTGGCGTGACGTTGTGCGATGGCGGAAAGAGCCTGCGCAGCGTGATCGAGACCAACCATCCCGACCTCGTGGTGCTCGACCTCAACATGCCCGAGGAAGACGGGCTGTCGATCATCCGCGATCTCAAGAGCCGGATGAACGTGCCGGTCATCATGCTGACGGCGACCGCGAGCCCGATCGACCGCGTGGTCGGGCTTGAGCTCGGGGCCGACGATTACGTGGCAAAACCCTGCGAGCTGCGCGAATTGATGGCGCGGATCCGCTCGGTCCTGCGGCGGAGCACGCCGGCCAAAGCGGCCGCGCCCGAGACGACGGCCGCCAAGACCGAGAAGGAACAATTGGTCCGCTTCGGCACCAAATGGCTTGATCTGCAGGCGCAAGCGCTGCGCGACGACGAGGGCAACGAGCATCCGCTGACGGCATCCGAATTCGGGCTGCTGAAGGTGTTTGCGGCCAATCCGAAACGGGTGCTGTCGCGCGAGCGGCTGCTCGAACTGGCCAATGCGCGCGACGCCGAGGCCTTCGACCGCGCCGTCGACCTCCGGATCATGCGCATCCGCCGCAAGATCGAGATCGATCCGACCAAGCCCGCGGTCATCCGCACCATCCGCGGCGGCGGCTATCTGTTCTCACCGAGCGGCGACAAGGCCTGATCTTCGCCCCTGCCCAATGACGGGGCGCGCGAGAACGCGTCAGGCACCGTTCGGTTCCGCCCGGTCCGCAACTTCCCGGCAATTTTCCGCGCATTGAAATTACTGGCATTTTTGCCCCGAATGTTTCGTCGCCCACGCCCCGACGAAACAATTCTCCTACGGATGAAACCATTTTCCGCTTTTCGCGCAGACATCCCGAAACCGTGGCTCATTAACAATTCTCCCAACGAAAGCCGCCAAGGCGAACTGGGAGCCTGTCATGTCGAACGTCGTCGCCATCAACGCTGCAGCCAACGATCATATCGCCGCTGCACGCCAGACATCCGACGAAATGCTGCTCGGCAAGATCGCCATAGGCGACCGCACAGCCATGCACGTGCTCTATTCCCGTCACAACGTCCGGGTCTACCGTTTTGTCCTCCGCATGGTCCGCGACACCACGGTGGCGGAAGATCTCGTGAGCCAGGTGTTCCTGGACGTCTGGCGCACGGCCGACCAATTCGAGGGCCGCTCGCAGGTTTCCACCTGGCTGTTGTCGATCGCCCGCTTCAAGGCGTTGACCGCGCTGCGCCAGCGCCGGCACGAGGACATCGAACAGGAAGAGGTGCTCGACATCGTCGACGAAGCCGACACGCCGGAAGCCGCGCTCGATCGCGCCACCACGAGCGAGATCCTGCGCGCCTGCGTCGCGAAGCTGTCGCCGGCGCACCGCGAGATCATCAACCTCGTCTACTATCACGAGAAGTCGGTGGAAGAGGCCGGCGAGATCATCGGCATTCCCCAGAGCACCGTGAAGACCCGCATGTTCTATGCCCGCAAGCAGTTGGCCGAGTTGCTGAGGTGCGCCGGCGTGGACAGCCTCGCAGCGTGAAACAGCGATGCGGGAAGTCGTATGGAGGGTAAGAAATTGTAGGGATTGTTTTCGAAGCCAGAAAGCGGCGACGAAACAATTGAAACAATCGACGACATCACCTGGAAAAGCTCAGTCTCTATACATTAACGATCTAACGCAACGCCAACGCCGAACAGGAGAACGACATGCTGAAGCCGTCCTTGCGCTTCTTCATCATTCCGCTCGGCGCCGTGGCTACGCTTGCGACACTATCGAGTCAGAATGTCGCCCCGCGCGCGCAGCGCGATGCCGGTGTGACGCCGGTGCACCAGCAGGTGATCGACTGCAGCACCAAGAGCGCCGCAGAAGTCTGCGAGATCAGGTAGCGAGTTCTTACGTCTTCAAGTTCTAACCTCCCAAGGACTACCTCCAACGACCCGGCCGGGATGCCCCCCAGCCGGGTCGCTTTGCTTTGCGGTCCGTACAATCGGCATGGAAGTCTCACACAGACGTGACCTCGCGCGAATGAGGCAGACGTAACGGCTGATCTCGCCATCGCGAAGAACATCACACTGCCGGCGCAGGCATTGGGCGTGGCCGGTTGGCGATGGGCGGTTCTGATGCTGAATCTTGTTCTCGCGCTGCTCGCAGGTGTTGTCACCGTCGCGGCGCCTTGCACCCTGCCGATGCTGCCGATCCTGCTTGGGGCATCGGTGGGCCAGACCAGCAAGGCGCGGCCGGCGATGATCGCGCTCGGCTTTGTGATGTCATTCTCGATGGTGGCGTTGCTGCTGGGCGCGATCACGCGCGCCTTCGATTTCGATCCCAACGTGTTGCGAACCGGCGCCGCAATTCTTCTGCTCGGCTTCGGCCTATTGATGATCTGGCCCGCCCCGTTCGAATGGCTGACGGTCCGAATTGCCGGTCTTGCCGCGGGCGGTTCGCCGGGCAACGCAACGCCATCGCAAAGCCTGATCGGCGGCTTCGTGCTCGGCACCACGCTGGGGCTGGTATGGACGCCCTGCGCCGGGCCCGTGCTGGGCTCGATCCTGACCCTCGTGGCGACATCGAAAGATACCGGCTGGGCAAGTCTGCAGCTCGTCGTCTACGCCACCGGAGCGGCGATTCCAATGCTCGCTATCGCCTACGGCGGTCAGGCCGTCACGACTCGCGTCCGCAGCATCGCGCGAATCGCGCCGCGACTGCAGCAGGGCTTTGGCGTCGTCATCATCGCCTTCGCGGCCCTCTCCTACTTTCAATATGACACGCTGATCGTGGCGTGGCTGACCAGCTTCTATCCCAACGGCCAGATCGGCCTTTGACATCAGGAGGAAATGGAAATGATCATGCGCTCACTTGTATCCGCCCTGGTCGGCGCTGTTTGCCTGACCGGCATCACCGCTCCTCATATCGCCCGCGCGCAGGAGCCCGCGTTGAGGGTCGCGGCGACGCAACAGAACGCGCCGAATTTTGTCGGCATCAGCAAATGGTTCAATTCGCAGCCGCTCAACATCGCCGACCTGCGCGGCAAGGTGGTGCTGGTCGATTTCTGGACCTATGGCTGCGTAAACTGCGTCAACACGCTTCCCCATGTCGTCGCGCTCGACGCCAAGTACAGGAATCAAGGCCTCGTCGTGATTGGCGTCCATACGCCGGAATTTCCGTTCGAACGCTCGGCTTCCAACGTCCAGGCGGCGCTGAAACGCCACGGCATCACCTATCCGGTGGCACAGGACAATGAGTCGCAGACCTGGAATGCCTACCGCAACCAGTATTGGCCCGCGCAATACATCATCGACCAGAATGGAAATATCGTATTCCATCACGACGGCGAGGGACAGTACGAGCAGATTGACCGCACCATCGCCCGGCTGCTCAACGTCAACAGTTGAGCGCTTTTGCGAGGACTAGGCCGTGTGGACTCTTGGGATTCTCAAATCAGATTGAACGTGATTCAAGGCTTTCTTTTAGGAGGAAGCCTT
>NZ_JBEGDB010000280.1:0-10415 GCF_043638955.1 Bradyrhizobium sp. 31Argb
GGTGACCTGCCTGAGCCTTGTTACCAGGGCCTTCAGGCGCTGCTGGGCCTGGCTCGGCAGCGCGGTCGGAGCCAGGTCCTTGGCGTGGGCGAAGCGGGCGATCACCGAGCAATCGATCCGGTCGGTCTTCTCCAGAATGCCCATCGCCTCGGCATAGCGGCGAACACTGCGGGGGTTGGTCAGCGCACAGCTGATATTCCTCCCCCAGAGCTCGACGAATGCTCCTCGCTCGTAGCCGCCGCTGGCCTCCATCACCACCAGCGTGACCGCGTGTTCACGACAGAACGCGGCCAGTTCTGCAATGCCCGCCGGATCGTTATTGAAGCTCGCAAACCGATGCCCGGGTTCGATGCAGACATCGAGCGTGGCTTTCGAAACGTCCACTCCACAAATCGTCTTCTTCACGGTAACCTGCCTTGTCCATGCGATCGGAACTCAAGCGACTGTTCGGTCGTGCGTGACATGGCGAAGATCCCAGAGCTCATCCACGGTTGTGGCCGGAGGGGTAACGGGCGACTTCGCCACGCACCTTGGCCGGTGGCCACCGGCCAAGGTGCTAAGTCGCTTCCATCGCACAGATCATGGCCGTGCAGATACAAGGGGTCCTCTCCACGAGCGAGCGGGCCCGTGGAGAGAACCCCTCACCCAAACGAGTTCTTGGCTGGCATCGGAGCTGCCCTCTCCCACAAGGGGCGAGGGCACATCAACTGGCATCTCCAAGCGTGATGCGATTTGGCTACTGCTGTCAGCGCTTGCGTGTGAACCGTGCGACGAGCTCGACGTGCGGTGTGTGGCGGAACTGGTCGACAGGGGTGACGCCTTCGATCGTGTAGCCGCCGTCGATCAGGATCTTGGCGTCGCGGGCGAAGGTCGCGGCGTTGCAGGACACCGCGACCACGGTGGGCACCTTGCTTGCGGCAAGCTGCGTTGCCTGCGCCTGCGCGCCTTGGCGCGGCGGATCGAACACGACCGCGTCAAAGTCGCGCAATTCCTGCGGCACCAGCGGGCGGCGGAACAGGTCGCGCGGCTCGGCCTTGACCGGCTTCAAGCCCGCCGTCGAGGTTGCGGCTTTCTGCAGGCTCGCAACCGCGCCGGCGTCGCTGTCGAAGGCGGCGATCCGCGATTTCGCCGCCAGGCGCAGGGCGAATGGGCCGACACCGCAGAACAGGTCGGCGATATGCTTGGCGCGCTGGCAGTGATCGCCGACGAGCCGCGCCAAGGTCTCCTCGCCGGCGACGGTCGCTTGCAGGAACGAGCCCGGCGGCAGGATCACCTCGGCCGTTCCGATCGTCACCGCGGGAGGCGCGCGCATCAGCACCAACTCGCCATGCCGTGTCAGCCGCGCCAGGCGATGCTGTTCGGCGATGCGCGACAGTGCGGCGATCATCGTCGAGGGCAGGGCGCCCGAGCCGCGAACGTCGACATCGAGACCATTGAGGGTCGAGGTCACCTGGATGTCGAGCGGCTTGCCCATCGAGATCAACGGCTCGGCGATCGCCCAGGCAGCGTCGAGCGCGCCGCTCAAGCCGGGATCGAGGATCGGACAACGATCGACGGGGATGATGTCGTGCGAGCTTGCCGCGGCGAAGCCGACCTTGAGCACTTCATGCGTGCCCATCCGCGCGTGAAGCGTGATGCGGCGGCGCCCGAGGCCGTGGGCGTCGATCAGCGGGGCGACCTCGGCCGCAACCTTGGCCTGCGCCAGCGCCTCGACGACGAGGTCGCGCTTCCAGGCACGGTAGCTTTCATTATCCCAGTGCTGGATCGCGCAGCCGCCGCAAATCCCGAAATGCGGGCAGAACGGCGTGATGCGCTCGGGACTGGCGCGTTCGACCTGGAGCAGCCGACGCCGGTCGGGATGGCCGGGGACGGTGGCAACCTCGACCGCCTCGCCGGCGAGCGCGTAAGGAACGTAGATCGCCTGGCCGCCCTCCATCGCGACACCGTCGCCACGATGGCCGACATGGTCGATCAACAGCCGTTCAGCCACGGCGCGCGCCGAGGAAGAATTCGATGTTGCCGTCGCCGCCGGTGATCGGGGACGGAAAGACCTGGATATCCGTGCAGCCCTGCGCCGCCGCAAAGGCTGCGATGTCGTCGCAGATTTCCTGATGCACCATGGCGTTGCGGATGATGCCGTGCTTGAGATGCTTTCGCTGCGCCTCGAATTGCGGCTTGATCAGCGCGAGCAGGTGCATCGGCGCTGCCGCCAGCGACAGCGCCACCGGCAATACCAGCTTCAGCGAGATGAAGCTGACGTCGATGACGACGACATCCGGCCGCGCCGGCAGGCGCTTGCCCTCGAAGGAGCGGATATCGGTCTCTTCCATCGAGACAATCCTCGGATGGCCGCGCAGCGACGGATGCAATTGGCCGTGCCCGACATCGATCGCAAACACCAGGCTTGCGCCGTTGGCGAGCAGCACCTCGGTGAAGCCGCCGGTCGAGGCGCCGACATCGAGGCAGACGTGACCCTCGATGTCTACAGGATATTGCTCCAGCGCGCCGGCCAGCTTCACGCCGCCGCGCGAGACATAGGGGTGCGCAGGCTCCGCCGACAGCGTGGCGTCAGCCGCAAGCGTATCGGAGGGTTTCGCCACCTGCTTGCCGTCGGCGATCACGAGCCCGGCTTCGATCGCGGCCCGCGCCCGCGCCCGGCTCTCGAACAGGCCGCGCTCGACCAGCAGCACATCCGCGCGCTTGCGCGGGGGCTGCTCGCTTTCACTCTTCTTCATCAGCTTCAACCCGTCCTTCGCCCATGGTCCGCGGCAAGGCGGACGCAGGCCTCGAAGCAGGTGAGGTCGTGCCAGATATCCGCAGGCGCAGCCTTCGGCGTCACGAGCGGGCAGCCGTGCAGGTCGAGGGCGTGCATCATCATCAGATTGTCGGGCAAGCCAAACTCTTCCACAGTGAGGCCTTGTCCATCGGCCAAGCGGCCGTCGGGCAACGTCGTCACTTCATATAGGCGCGCCACGCGAGTTGCATATGACGCGGGGTCGTTGGAATAGCCGAAGCACAATTTGCCGCGCCCCGCCATGTAGCCGAGCTCATAGACGGTGCCTGCGTCGGCACTGGGGCCACGAAACGGCGTCAAATTGGCGATGATGGCATCGGCTGCCTCCATCATCGCTTCGTTGCCCTTGAAGATGACGAGGGACGCATCGGGCGCCGACAGATCGACCGCGTTGTCGAGCGGATAGAGCCCATTCAGACCGTGACGCGCGCAAAGTTCAGCCTTGCGCCGTCCGATCTCAATCGCATCCGGCAGGAACACGTCAGGACCTGCCAGATAGATCTTCATCGCGGAATCCGCGGGAAGCCTGAGGTCAGGCGAGCTTGACGGTCTCGGTCTTGAAATCCTTGCCGAGGGTCTCGAACACCTTGGCGACGATGCTCTTGGCGTCGAGGCCTGCGTGGGCATACATCGCCGCCGGCGTGTCGTGATCGAGGAACACGTCGGGCAGCACCATCGAACGCATGCGCAGACCGCCGTCGAGCATGCCGTGCTCGGCGAGGAGCTGCATCACATGCGAGCCGAAGCCGCCGATCGAACCTTCCTCGATCGCGATCAGGATCTCATGCTCGCGTGCAAGCTTCAGGATCATCTCTTCGTCGAGCGGCTTCATGAAGCGCGCATCTGCGATCGTGGCGGAGAGGCCGTGCGCCGCCAGCTCGTCGGCGGCCTTCTCGCACTCGGCGAGGCGGGTGCCGAAGGAGAGCAGGGCGACCTTCTTGCCTTGGCGGATGATGCGGCCCTTGCCGATCTCGAGGGGAATGCCGACTTCGGGCATTTCGACGCCGCGGCCTTCGCCGCGCGGATAGCGCAACGCGCTCGGGCGGTCGTTGATCGCCACCTGCGTTGCGACCATGTGCACGAGCTCGGCCTCGTCGGAGGCCGCCATGATGACGAAGTTCGGCAGGCAGCCGAGATAGGCGTTGTCGAACGAGCCGGCATGGGTGGCGCCGTCGGCGCCGACGAGGCCCGCGCGGTCGATCGCGAAGCGGACCGGCAGGCTCTGGATCGCGACGTCATGGACCACCTGGTCGTAGCCGCGCTGCAGGAAGGTCGAGTAGATCGCGCAGAACGGCTTGTAGCCTTCGGCGGCGAGGCCGGCTGCGAAGGTCACGGCATGCTGCTCGGCGATGCCGACGTCGAAGGTGCGGTTCGGGAACGTCTTGTTGAAGATGTCGATGCCGGTGCCGGACGGCATCGCGGCGGTGATGCCGACGACCTTGTCGTCCTTCTGGGCTTCCTTGACGAGGCTCTGGCCGAACACGTTCTGGTAGGCCGGCGCATTCGGCTTGGCCTTGGCTTGGGTGCCGGTGGCGACGTCGAACTTGACCACGGCGTGGTACTTGTCGGCGGAAGCTTCCGCCGGCGGATAGCCCTTGCCCTTCTGCGTCACGACGTGGACCAGGATCGGGCCGGTGTCCATGTCGCGGACATTCTTCAAGACGGGCAGCAGATGGTCGAGGTTATGGCCGTCGATCGGGCCGACATAATAGAAGCCGAGTTCCTCGAACAGCGTACCGCCGTCCATCATGAAGCCGCGGGAATATTCCTCGACGCGGTTGGCGCGGTTGGCCAGCACCTTCGGCAGATGCTTGTTGATCTGCTTGGCCGCCTCGCGCAGCGAGCGGTAGGTCTTGCCGGAATAGAGCCGCGACAGATAGGCGCTCATCGCACCGACCGGCGGGGCGATCGACATGTCGTTGTCGTTCAGGATCACGATCAGGCGCGAGTTCATGGCGCCGGCATTGTTCATGGCCTCATAGGCCATGCCCGCCGACATCGCGCCGTCGCCGATCACGGCGATCACATTGTTGGTGCCGCCGGAGAGATCGCGCGCCACCGCCATGCCGAGGCCGGCGGAGATCGAGGTCGAGGAATGGGCGGCGCCGAACGGATCGTAGTCGCTCTCGCTGCGCTTGGTGAAGCCGGACAGGCCGCCGCCGGTGCGGAGCGTGCGGATGCGGTCGCGCCGGCCGGTCAGGATCTTGTGCGGATAGGCCTGGTGGCCGACGTCCCAGATCAGCCGGTCGCGCGGCGTGTCGAAGATGTAATGGATCGCGGTCGTCAGCTCGACCACGCCCAAACCTGCTCCGAAATGGCCCCCGGTCACGGAAACCGCGTCGATGGTCTCCTGGCGGAGTTCGTCGGCAACCTGGTGCAACTGCTCGACCTTGAGCCGGCGCAGGTCGTCGGGCGTGCGGATCGTGTCGAGAAGCGGCGTCTTACTGTATGTGGTCACAGCGATATTCCAGTTCTTGAGGTCAGGGCCAGCGGCCCGACCGGAGATGGGGGCGCATCGATTGCGCCGTGAGAGTCCAGACGCCAGTTGCCGCCTTGGCAGGTCGGCGCCTGATTTGAAAGCCTAGATGCACCCCGGATCGAACCATGTGATATGCATCACGCTGGTAACTGCATCCGTCCCGGTCATTTTCGTCAGCCTTTCGAAGGTATTCGCTGCCGCCAAATCTGCGGCAAGCTGCCCCCAAACAGCCATAGAACGGCAAGCTTTACACCAAAGCCATCGGCAAAGCCAAGCCGCCCAGCCACCGGGTTCCCGGGGACCCCAAGCGGGGGAATTGAAAAGTCTAGGGTTTTTAACCGTGCCGGCGGGCGGAAGGTTCCAGCGCTAGCAAATTCCCGCTAGCCGTGTCCTCCGCGCCGCACATCTCGATCCGGCGCCAGGCCCGCTCGCGGGTAGCCGGATCGCCAACCTCCAGGGCGGCCTCCGGGAACGCCATCCGCTCCTTCAGCGGCACCGGACCGCATACGATCATGAAGAAATCGTATGGGTGCGGGCGCTGATTGGCCATCACGAACTGAAAATGCACCCGGAAGAACTGCCAGCGGAAGGTATTGTAGTGCTCCGGCTTGACGATGTCGCGGAAGCGGATCGGCACTATGGTCGGATTGCGCCTGGTATCGCCGAGTTCGATGCCGTGACTCGAGATCGGATCGAACTGGTAGAAGTTCATGACATCCTTGCGGGCCTGGCAATCGATCCATTCGATCGAAGGTTCCTGCGCCAATTGCCGCAAATGGTCGCGAAAATCCTGCGATACCTTGTGAAAGCCCACGATCGGAAGATTGCCGCCGATGGTGAACAGCACCACGCGGGGGCCGTGACGGCCCAATGACGGGTCGAGCCTCAGCGCTCGCGCAAGAATCTCGGTGCCCAGGAACGATCCCGAGCTGTGGCCGACCAGCACGATCTCGTCGGCGTCGCTCGTGCGCGCCACGTTGACGAGGTGCCGCGCAAAACGGTCGATGCGCTCGTCCCACTCCGGACGTCGTCGATGCGAGAACTCCCAGGTCCAGATCGTGTCCGACAGGAGATAGAGCACGTAAGTGTTGTTTTCGGTGTATTTCAGCATGGTGCCGAGCACGGCCACGAAGATCGCGGTTGCCGCGGCAACACTGAAGAGATCGGGGAGGCCGATCGCGTTGAGGCCCTTTTCGAACACGAAAGCAACTGCCGCAGCGCACAAGGCTTCCAGCAGCAGCACGACATGCGGATAGGTGATGAACGCCGTGAAACGCCAGTTCGCCCGCGTGAACCGCGCGATCGTGCCGGTGAAGACCAGCCCCCAGTAGATCCAGAGGGCATGAAACACGGTGCGCCAGATCGGGGCGGCGAGGTCGCGCTGGATGAAATCCTCGAACCGCAGGAAATCGTAGGACGTGCGGGTCTGCCAGTCGGCCGCCTTGGTCTCGATGGTCCAGGACGCGATCTCGTCATCGTCGGCGACCTTCGGCCGGCTCATGGTGGCCGATAGCTGGTAGAGACGGCTGAATTTCCGCAGTTCGGTCCTGAACATGCGGTAGTACTGCGCCAAGCCGCGCGGATCGTATCCCTGGATATAGATGATATGGCGGTGCCGAACGCGCACTTACTGTCCCCAGATGAGGTTGGGACTATAGCAGCCAGCGCGATGCGCCAAGAGCTATTTCGGTCCTCTTGTGGGGAAGAACCGCGGCAAATCCGCTTATTGTTCTCCACTGTTGCGCGGAGAGGCTCGCCACTCCTGATGAGAATGACCTCCAAAGTCTCCCTGTTCGCAGCTATATTGGCGGGATGCGAACAGGATTGTCGGATGCATACGATCGAAATCAGCGATGAAACCTACGAGGCGGCGAGGCGAACTGCCGCTCTCGATAGTATCGACGTGAAGACCCTCATCGAAAGCCTTGTACGTCGCCATGCCGAGTACATCGAGGTGTTCCACGAAAGGGCGTCTGAGATGCCGCCTTTCAGTTTGGAACATTATGAGATGGACCGTGTCCCCGGAGAATCGGAGGAAGATTACCAGGACCGCCTCAGGATGTTCACCTCTCTATGAGGGCTCCCGCGGTGATCTGCTTATTGCACGTCGAGCGGCTCGGTTCCCGTAGCCTGGCCGCTGGCATCGGTCGTGATCTTGTCGACGCGCGCCTCGGCCTGCCGCAATAATTCCTCGCAGCGGCGCTTCAGCGCCTCGCCGCGTTCATAAATGGCGACCGATTCCTCAAGTGGCACCTTGCCGTCCTCAAGCCGTTTGACGATCGATTCAAGTTCCTCCATCGCGCGTTCGAAGGAGAGCTTCTTGACGTCGACTTTGTTATTTTCGACTTGAGTGGTGTTTTCTGCCATTTACTCGCGTTCCCATTCGCGTTTTTCGGCTGCGCCGTTCTCAGCGCAGAATCAAGCAATTCTCTGCGGAAGTATTGTGGCGTCGATTTACGCGCCCATCAATGCGGTGACATGCGCGGCCACCGACTCTTTCAATCCCTGCAGATCATAGCCGCCTTCGAGCACGGAGACCACCCGTCCGCCGGCGTGCCGGTCGGCGAGATCCAGAAGCTTGCTTGTCACCCAGCCGAAGTCGTCGGCCCTCAGGTTGAGCGAGGCGAGCGGATCGCGGTAATGCGCGTCGAAGCCAGCGGAGATGATGACGAGCTCGGGGCCGAATTTTTCGAGCTGCGGCAGGATCAAATTGTCGAACGCCGAGCGGAATTGCGTGCCGCCATCTTCGGGCGCGAGCGGCGCATTGACGATGGTGTCGTGCTCGCCGCGCTCGCCGCGGCTGCCGGTGCCCGGAAACAGCGGCATCTGGTGCGTCGAGCAATACATCACGGTCGGATCGGCCCAGAAGATATCCTGGGTGCCATTGCCGTGATGAACGTCGAAATCGACCACGGCGACGCGGCCGATGCCGAACTTGCGCTGCGCGTGGCGCGCGGCGATCGCGGCATTGTCGAAGAAGCAGAAGCCCATCGGACGGCTGGCTTCGGCATGGTGGCCGGGCGGCCGAACCGCGACGAAAGCATTCGGATGTTCGCTCGACATCACCGCATCCGTGGCCGCAACCGCGCCGCCTACGCCGCGCATCACCGCTTCCCAAGTGCCTGGCGACATCGAGGTGTCGCCATCGATGTAAACCAGGCCGGAGGTCGGAGCGATGTGGCGGAGCTCGCCGACGTAAAGCTCGCCATGGCAGAGCATGACGGAATCGAGGCCGCCTTCCGGCGCTTCGCCGCGTGCAAGCGGTGCGAACCGCTCTTCGCCAAGCACCTCGGCGACCGCACGCAACCGGTCGGGGCGTTCGGGATGGCCTGATGGTGTCAGGTGGTCGAGGCAGGCGGAATGCGTCAGAAGAAGGGTCATGCAGGTTTCCGGCGCATTCGCTGCGCGTTCTTGCGAGTAACGCCCTATTTAGGCGCTCAGTGCCCACCGCGAAAGCCCTCCGTCGCCTTGTAGCTCGGGTGGAGCGAAGCGCAACCCGGGGTCTTGGCGCGGCATACGGCTCATCGTGCAGGCTTTCCCGGGTTGCGCTGCGCTCCACCCGGGCTACGGGCCTTTAGGTTAGTTGATCCGCTGGATTCGGTTGCCCGGCGTGGGCCTGACCGGGCTGTTCGCCTGGAAATAGGCCTGGAGGGCATCGACATCATAGGGGCCGGTTAGCGGCGCCTGACCTTCTTTCAGGACCGTGAAGCCGTCGCCGCCGAGCGACAGGAAATTGTTGACCGTCACCCGATAGGTCGCGGCGGGGTCGATCGGCGCGCCGTTCAGCGTCATCTTCTCGGCGATGATGCGCTCGCCGTCGCCCTTGCCCGCATCCCATGCGTAAGCGAATCCTTTCGACACCTGCAGGATCCGCGGCCGCTTCGGGTCAAGCCATTGCTGCTCGAGCGCGTCCTTGATCTGCTTGCCGGTGAGGGTCAGCGTGATGAGCTGGTTGCGGAACGGCTGGCTCGAGAACAGGTCGGCATAGGTCACGGCGCCGTCCTCTCTCCGCGCAATATCGGTGCGCACGCCGCCCGGATTGGTGAAGGCGATCACCGCGCCGCCTTTTTCCGGCGAACTCGTCGCGGCGAGCTGGGCGTCGGCGATGATGTCACCGAGCGCGCTTTCGCCTGCCTGGTTCGGCACGCGCGACAGCGTTTCCGTCACCGAGCCTGCCGGACGGTTGGCGATCGGTGCGGCCAGCCGGTCATAGGCCTCGATCAGCGCGGTCTGGCTCGCGTCCTTGGCCAGCGTCTGGCTGCGGACGATGGTGTTCTCGGCCTTGGCGCTGATGACGTCGCGGGTCTTGGGATCGAGCTTGAGGTCAATCGCGGTGACCAGCGTGCCGTATTTGTCGCCGGAGGTGACAAGCCGGCCGTCGATGTCGCAGACATAGGCCTGGTGGGTGTGGCCGGAGATCACGACGTCGACCGCGCGATCAAACTTCTTCACGATGTCGACGATCGGGCCGGAGATGCCGGGGCATTCGTTGTAGTCGCCGGTCGGCACGCCGCCTTCATGGATCAGCACCACGATCGCCTCGACGCCGCGCGCCTTCAATTCCGGAATGAGCGCATTCACCGTCTCGGCTTCGTCGCGGAATTCGAGGCCGGCGGCGCTCGCCGGCGAGATGATATTCGGCGTGCCCTTCAGCGTCAGCCCGATGAACGCGACCTGGATGCTCTCGAACTGTCTGATCTCGTAGGGCGGGAACACGGTCTTGCCGGAGGCCTTCTCGAAGGTGCTCGCGGCGAGATAATGGAATTTGGCGCCGGGGAAGGGATGAGGACCGCGGCACTTCTCGGTCGGATGGCAGCCGCCCATCTGCATCCGCCGCAGTTCGTCCATGCCCTCGTCGAATTCGTGGTTGCCGACGGAGGCGACCTCGAGCCCCATCATCGACAGCGACTCGATGGTCGGCTCGTCATGGAACATCGCCGACAGAAATGGGCTCGCGCCGATCAGGTCGCCTGCGGCGACGAAGATCGTGTTCTTGTGTCCCTCGCGGAGCTGCCGCACCAGGGTCGCCATGTGCTCGGCACCGCCGGCGGGCACGACGATCTTCTGTGAGCGTCACGAGAGGATCGCCGTGCCCGGCCTTGACTTGCGCGGAATGCTTTGGATTGCCCGATCGGGGTGATT
>NZ_JBEGDB010000281.1:0-10400 GCF_043638955.1 Bradyrhizobium sp. 31Argb
CGTGACGATCGCGACCCGCCCCTCATCCGCCGTGAGACGCGCGGAGTTAAATCACTGATTTGCCCGACGGCGAAAGCGGAATGTTTTTCGCTGCAGGACTGGACAGAGTTTCGGTGATTTGCCCGTCGAGTTACTTTGTCGCGCCTGCTTGATGCAGATTGCCCTTGCGTGCGCAGCGAAGCAGTTCACAACGCGCGCCGGTGGATGCACGGATTCCGGATAGCGGCTAACGTCGCTTTCGTAATGACAGGCGCTATGCTAACCACCCGCGGCGGCAACAGGCCGCGACTTCAAACCAATGGAGGGCGTCATGCGCAAAGATCGCGATCTCGAAAACCTACCCAGCTTTCAGCGTCACGCGTAAGCGGCGGAATTCACTCCCCTCGGAAACCCATGTCAAACGCGGGCAGCGCGTCATCCACGGTGACGTCGAGCTGAGCGAAAAGCTTGGCCGCAACGATCTCTGCCCTTGCGGCTCCGGACGCAGATTTCAAAGCCTGCTGCATGAATTCCGGTGCTTATGACGGCGCAAATCGCAACTATTACTTTCAGGGAGTAGCCGCCGATCGACGGTGATCTCTCTCGTCGTTCCGGACAGCCGCTTGCGCGGCTTCCGGAACGATGGATCACGCGGATTCGATCGAAGCCAGGAATTCCTCTGCTTTAGCTCGCGTTGGAAACCGGCCAAGTTCGCGGTAGTCGGGATCGTGTTCCGCCGTGTTCGGAGAGCGAAGCACAACGAATTCATTGCCCTCCTGCTCGACCAATTCGGTCAGGTCCTCGCTTTTAAGAGGCGACATATCTCGCGCGCCGCAGTGTGGGCACTCGTCGTCGCACGTGCAGGACCATTCGTCGCTCCATCTCCTCCTGCAACGGTCGCATTGGTAGAAGTTAAGGAACCAGGCCATGGAGAACCCTCACGACGTCAGGCGGTAGTTGCCGCGGGAGACGAATTCGATAAATCCGCGATCACGCAGGTATTGAAGCTGCTGGCGTATCTTCGGTCTGACGTTCTGGTTTCCGGGATAGAGGTCGCCAAGATGTCGGTCAAAGGCGTAGACCTCATCGAGCGTGAATTCACGTTTACCGAGTGAATCGACACATCTCATAACATCAAGCAGCCAGCCCCGCGCTTCCAGCGATTCGTTTCTCAGGAATAGCGTCTTCTGCCATTCCTGAAGGACCAGTTCCTTATCGCGGATGACGCCATTCTGCACGATATGGATCTTACCGGACTCTGGGACGCGCCCAAGCAAGATGTTCGATCCAATCCAGCCAGCGCGCCGCGCGGTAGCAGCCAATGGCTTCCGCTCTTCGATGATATCGCGGACAAAGAAATGCCTTGGCACGATGAAGAGATTGACGACCGCGAGCGACTTCAAGTCGTAGTTCATCAGCAGCAGATTGGGGTTATTGCTTGCTGCCAGACGCTCGCATTTCGTCTTGTAGGCGCCATCTGCCACTTTCTCCCCGAACTTGCCTTTCTGGCTCTTGAGCTCGAATTCCTCGTTGCACGATTGGCAAAGGAAATCGGCAAGTGGGCTGTTGTTTGGAAATTGCGACATCTTCACGTTGCCGCAGTGGGGGCAATATGCCCATGCGCTGACCCAGGCTTCGGTCCATTTACGGGCGTTTTGCGAGCCGCTGGTATACGCGGATTGGGATTCTTCGAAGCCAAGTTTCATCAGGCCAGCGTACTGGAACCCGCACGAATTGCCAGCGCTCTGAGTGCAGCCACCGTGCCATCCGCTCACGCCATCCTCATCTCCTCGATCCGCGGCGGCGTCACCGCAAAATCGCTGTATCGCACCCAGCGCGGGCGGATGCGGACGTAGGCGATGTCGGGCCATTGTTCGCGTTCGCGGCCGTCGGGCCAACTTGCAAAATAGGTCTGCTTGCAGGCGTCGAGATCAGCGCCAGCAGGCAGGTCGGCGATGCCCTCATATTGTTCGGTCTGCTCGGCGTCCCAGCCGATCACCAGCGCGACGCGCGGGTTGGCGCGAAGGTTGGCGTATTTGCGCGAGGTTGTGAGCGTATCGAAGATGATTTCGAGCGCGTCGGTGACGGCTATGCCGACCACGGCCGCCTGTGGCGACGCGGCTCCGATCGTGCTGACCACCGCGAGCCGACGCTTCCGCAAGAAGGCGTGAAGCTCGGCGCGCGTCACCGTTTACCGTTTCTTCCACCCGCCCCGTCGCCCCGGCAGCCCGCCGCTCGATCTCGGCGACGGCCCGAACTCCGGGCCGGACTGCCGCGAGTCGGTCGGCTGGATGATCCGGCTGGTGTTGCCGAATGGCTTTGCTGGCTTGGCATCGGGGTTCGGGCGGTAGGGCAGCGATTCCGGGCCGTGCATTTCGTCGAGATGGGGCTTGTGGACTTTTGATCCGGAGCTGCCGCTGGCCTTGATCGCGGTAGAGGCGCCGCGCTTCTTCATCGCGCTCACTGGCAGGTTGGCGGCGTCGCCGTATTTCCTCGTGCCGGCATAGGCGCCGGCCTTGCCTTGCACGGTGCGCTGCTTGGCGGTGGGATCGTCGACGACGGCAAGCTCCGTGGCGCGGAGGCGCTTGACCTCGTCGCGCAGGCGGGCGGCTTCCTCGAAGTTCAGGTCGGCTGCGGCTTCGCGCATCCTTGTTTCGAGATCGGCAAGCACGGCCTCGAAATTGTGGCCGATCGAGATCACGTCGTCGGTCACGCTGCCTTCGCTGACCTCGACCAGCACGTGGTCGCGCTCGTAGACGGAGTTGAGGATATCGCCGATCGACTTCTTCACGCTCTCCGGCGTGATGCCGTTGGCGGCGTTGTATTCCATCTGCTTTTCGCGGCGGCGGTTGGTCTCGGCGATCGCGCGCTCCATCGAGCCGGTCATGCTGTCGGCATAGAGGATCACCTTGCCGTCGACGTTGCGCGCGGCGCGGCCGATGGTCTGGATCAGCGAGGTCTCGCTGCGCAGGAAACCTTCCTTGTCGGCATCGAGAATCGCGACCAGCGCGCATTCGGGAATGTCGAGACCCTCGCGCAGCAGGTTGATGCCGACCAGCGCGTCGAATGCGCCGAGGCGGAGGTCGCGGATGATCTCGATGCGCTCGATGGTGTCGATGTCACTGTGCATGTAGCGGACGCGGATGCCCTGCTCATGCAGATATTCGGTGAGGTCCTCCGCCATCCGCTTTGTCAGCACGGTGATCAGTGAGCGATAACCCGCCGCCGCGGTCGCGCGCACCTCGCCGACGAGGTCGTCGACCTGGGTGCGGGCCGGGCGAATGTCTACGGGAGGATCAATAAGCCCGGTCGGGCGGATCACCTGTTCGACAAACACGCCGCCGCTCTCGTTGAGCTCCCAGCCGCTGGGCGTGGCCGAGACCGCGACCGTCTGCGGCCGCATCATATCCCACTCCTCGAACCGCAGCGGACGGTTGTCCATGCAGGAGGGCAGGCGGAAGCCGTATTCGGCCAGCGTCGCCTTGCGGCGGAAGTCGCCGCGGAACATGCCGCCGATCTGTGGGATGGAGACGTGGCTCTCGTCGGCGAACACCAGCGCGTTGTCGGGCACATATTCGAACAGTGTCGGCGGCGGCTCGCCGGGGCGGCGCCCGGTGAGGTAGCGCGAATAGTTCTCGATGCCGGCGCAGCTCCCGGTCGCTTCCATCATCTCGAGATCGAAGGTGGTGCGCTGCTCCAGCCGCTGCGCCTCCAGCAGCCGGCCCTGGTCGTTGAGCTGGTCGAGGCGCATCTTTAGTTCTGATTTGATCGACTTGATCGCCTGCACCAGCGTCGGCCGTGGCGTCACATAGTGCGAGTTGGCGTAGATCTTGATGAATTCGAGCTCGTCCTGCTTGTGGCCGGTGAGCGGGTCGAACTCCTCGATGTTCTCGACGGTGTCGCCGAACAGGTTCACGCGCCAGGCGCGATCCTCGTAGTGCGCCGGAAAGATGTCGATGACGTCGCCGCGGACGCGGAAGGTGCCGCGGGTAAAGTCGGCCGAGGTGCGCTTGTACTGCAGCGCGACGAGGTCGGCGATCAATTGCCGCTGGTCGATGCGCTCGCCCTTCTTCAGCGCGAACGTCATCGCGGTATAGGTCTCGACCGAGCCGATACCGTAGATGCAGGACACCGAGGCGACGATGATGACGTCGTCGCGCTCGAGCAGCGCGCGCGTCGCGGCGTGGCGCATGCGGTCGATCTGCTCGTTGATCGAGGAATCCTTCTCGATATAGGTGTCGGTCCGCGGCACATAGGCCTCGGGCTGGTAGTAGTCGTAATAGGAGACGAAATATTCGACGGCGTTGTCCGGGAAGAAATTCTTGAACTCGCCATAGAGCTGCGCGGCCAGCGTCTTGTTCGGCGCCAGGATCAGGGCGGGACGCTGGGTGGCGTCGATCACCTGCGCCATGGTGTAGGTCTTGCCGGAGCCGGTGACGCCGAGCAGCACCTGGGTGCGGTCGTTGCGGTTAATGCCCTCGACCAGTTCGGCGATCGCGGTCGGCTGGTCGCCCCTCGGCTGATAGTCGGACTTGAGCTCGAAGCGGACGCCGCCCTCGGACTTTTCCGGGCGCGGCGGGCGGTGCGGGGTCCACACCCGCATCGAGCCGTCGTCTTTCCGGAACTCGGGACGGCCCTCGCGGATCAGGTTCTCGAGCGCCTCGGCGGTCGCCTTGACCCCGAGCGCCTCCATCTTGTTGCGCGGCGGGCGGGCCAGCGCCTCGTCATCGTCCTCCGCGGTCGGCAGGCCGAGCTGCCGCGCCAGTTCCGGATCGAGCGTCGGCACGGTCGCAGCGGTGCCGTAATTGGCCTGCGGGGCTTCGTCGAAGCCATGCCGTGCGGAGACACCCTCTCCCTGACCCTCACCGCGCGAGCTTTGCTCGTCGCGCCCCGCAAGCGGGGGAGGGGACAGTGCGACCGAGCGATCGCTCGGAAATTCCTTCGGCGTCGAGGCGCGCGCTCGGTGCGCCGCGGCTTCGCCGCCGGCGCGGCGGTCGCGGGAATTGTCCGGCGGCGGCTGCAGGCCCGTGGACGACCCGATGCCGCTTTCGCCGCGGTTGATGGCGGGGTTCAAGAGTTCGGCGAGCGCCGGCGCGATTGGGAGGACGTCGGGCCGGTGTGCTTTGGATCTGGGGGATTTGCCGGGCTTTTTGGGAGTGTCAGGTTTCTTCGCCATGGGGCGAATATGGGACTGAAACCGCCGGCATGAAAGGGCAAACGTGGCTGGGGGCCTGCTCTGTCAGCAGGTGTCAGCAGCCGCGGAACTGCTGGAGATTGTTTGGCGCATGCGGTGCCTCCGTTCGCCTCTCCCGCTTGCGGGAGAGTCCGGATTTGGCGCAGCGACTGTCTCCGCTTGCGAGCATCGCAATTGCCGCGCCGCCCGGCGCTGCGGCTCCTTCCCCCTGAAAGGGGGAAGGTTGGGATGGGGGTTAGCCGCGAGTCACACTGTTCGTGTGGAGAGAGATGATCCCCACCCGGCTTGCGCTGAAGCGCAAGCCGACCTCCCCTTTTCAAGGGGAGGTGTCGCGCTGCCGCTGGCCCCGCCACGCCTCTCTTCTTTCCGCGAAGGGCGGGGCGAGGTGAAGCGAGCTGTCAGCAGACGGACGAAGTGTTCTCGACGATGTTGAGATGAATCCCGCCGCAGCCAGTGCAGCGCATGGCCCAGTATTCGGCCCGGCCGGGGATGACGCGGAGCAGGGCGAGCTCGGCGTCGCATTCGGGGCAATTGTTCAGGAACAGCCGGGCGGGCGGAAGTGCCGGTGCCGGCTCGGCTTCACAGCGCGGCACGGCGGCGCCGACTAGCGCGAAATCGGCGACGGCCCGGTTGAGGTCACCCCATAGCGCCGGCTGTAGCGGTCGATCTGCGCTTTCGCGTGGGCGATCGCCGCATCCGGATCGGACCACGCAAAGCCGAGCTCGAGTGTCGGAAACGAGATGCCATCGATGACGACCGGCTCGCGATCGGCTCGTTGAATCCTGGCGTGCCATAGCCCCTTCCCTGCCTCAAATGAGTTGATCTCAAAGGCGCCGTAAATCATGCCTGCGATCCCAGGTTTTCCCGCCGGGACCAAAGCACGCCGCTGGCGGTGAACTTTGTGAACTAGATCACACTGCGCAAGAATCTTTCGTTACAGCCGCAATCATCTTCGGTCTCCAAATCCTGGAACGCATAATGGTACTCAATCGCCTTGGCGCTCGCTATCTCGCGCTTGATCAGCTCGGCCGTTGCCTTGCCGTTTCGCGTCGGATCATGATGACAGCTCGCGATGTCGCCGACGGCCAGCAGAATGCCGATCGGCCTTTCGGATGGCTGGGCATCGGGTGCCCGAGCGGATGAGATCAGCAATGCGAAAGCGATCAGGAAAACTCTGCCTTTGGACATGGCGTTTTCCATCAATGCGACCGCCGGAGCGGTCAAATATAAATGCAACCGATAATTGTTTATTATTGCCAGTCCTTGGTCACGCTGTCCAGCCGGTGGGGCTGCGACAATGTGATCGTCACGTCTCTTCCCTCATCAGCGATCGCTGCCCCTTGCCGCGCGCGGCGGGCTCGGCCGCGGCGCGGATGATCCAGCGGCGGAAGGCGGCGAAGTCGCGCTGACCGGTGCGGAAGCCGTGATAGACGAGGTACCAGCGCATGCCCTTCGGCACGCTGAGCTCGAACGGCGCAACCAGCCGTCCTGCGGCGAGGTCGTCGTCGATATAGGGCCGGATTCCCATCGCCACCCCGAGGCCGTCGACGGCCGCCTGCAGCGCCTGGCCGTAAAATTCGAACTCGGGCCCGCGCGCTGTGATCCTGATGACGCCCGCGGCCTTCAGCCACATCGGCCAATCGTCCGGCGAGTGCGCCACCCGAAGCAGGCTTCTCCCCTTCAGGTCGCTTGCGCGCTTGAGCTGGCTCGCCAGTCGCGGCGCGCATACCGGCAACAGATCGGCGGCGAACAGCGGCTCGGCCACCAGCCCCGGCCAGTCGCCGTCGCCGAGTTTGATGCCGCAGCTCCAGTCGTCGCTGAACGGTTCCGGCGCCGCGGCGCCGCCGGTGGTGATGCGCACCTCGATCTCCGGCTCTTGCTTCTGGAAATCGGCGAGCCGCGGGATCAGCCATTTCATCGCAAACGTCGGCCCGACGCCGATGGTCAGGACGCGGACGCTCGCGGGCGCAGTGACCTGTGCCGTCAGGCTCGCCAGCGCATCGAAGATCGGCGTCAAGCCGCTCTGGTAGAAGCGGCCGGCCGCCGTGGTGACGAGGCGGTTGGCCTTGCGCTCGAACAGCGCCACCCCGAGCCGTTCCTCCAACAGATGCACCATCCGGCTGATCGCGGCCGCCGTGACGTTGAGCTCGGCGCCCGCGGCGGCAAAGCTGCCGGTGCGCGCCGCCGCCTCGAATGCCTTGATGCCGTTGAGAAAGAGCAGCCGCCGCAAGCCATCACCCTCAGGAAAACTGATGCCAGGAGGAGATAACTCAGTTTGCCCCGCGTGTCCAAGCGGGGCACAAACTTTCATCAGGCGGAAACACGATGAGCCCGCTTGTGATTGCAGCCCTTGGCGTGCTGATGGTCGCGACAGCGTTCCTGTCGGGCCTGTTCGGCATGGCCGGCGGGCTGATCCTGATCGGCGTGCTGCTCACCATCCTGCCGCTGCCCTCAGCGATGGTGCTGCACGCGATCACGCAGATGGCCTCGAACGGCTGGCGCGCGTTGCTGTGGCGGGCGCATATCCGCTGGCGGCCGGTCGCGGTCTACCTGATCGGCTGCGGCGTGGCGCTGGCGATCTGGTCGGCGACGCGCTACGTGCCGGACAAGCCGATCGCGCTGCTGCTGCTCGGCGTCACCCCGTTCATGGCACGGCTGATGCCGAAGGGAATAAAGCCGAATCCCGACAGCATCTGGCAGGGCACGTTCTACGGCTCGGTCTGCATGGGGCTGATGCTGATGACCGGCGTCTCCGGCCCGCTGATGGACACGTTTTTCCTCGGCGGCAATTTCGGCCGCCGCGAGGTGGTCGCGACCAAGGCGACCTGCCAGGTCGCGAGCCATTTCACCAAGCTGATCTATTTCGGCGGCATCATCGACCAGGCCGCGACGCTCGATCCGGTGCTGGCGGGCGTGGCTGTGGCGGCCTCGATGCTCGGCACCACGCTGGCGCGCCGGATCCTGGAAGCGATGAGCGACGCGCAGTTTCGCACCTGGGCGAACCGGCTGATCACGACGGTCGCGAGCTATTACATCCTCTATGGCGGCTGGCTGCTCGTCGCGCGTAACAGCGCGATGGCGCATTGACGGAGGAAGTCCGATGACGGAGGCGACGGATGCGTTGGTTCTCGATCTCGTCGAATGGATCGCGCGCGAGCCGCGGCCTTACGCGGAAGTCATCGAGACCTGGCGTACCTCCTGCCCGCGGCTGACGATCTGGGAAGACGCCGTCGACCGCGGCTATGTCGTGCGCCGCCCCACGGTCGAGGGTTTGCGGGTGATCGTCACCGAAAGTGGCGAACGATTCCTGCGCGACCACGGCCGCGCTGGCTGAGCTGGCTTGGTGCCGCACAACAGCGCAGTGGCAAACGCTCTACTTGGCGAGGTGCGGACGGATGATCTCGACCATGCGGTCGGCCGAAGTGCCCGGCGGGAAGAAGCCGAGATAGCCGCCGTCGCGGTCCATCAGATAGATGAAGGCGGTGTGGTCGACGGTGTAGTCGCCGCGGTCTTTCCCGAGCGGCACCTTGGCGCTGTAGACCTTGTAGGCGTCCGCTGCCTTGCGGATCGCGTCAAGGCTCCCGGTCAATCCGATCAGGCGCGGATGAAACAGCGGCACATAGTCCGCCAGATGCTGCGGCGTGTCGCGCTCGGGATCGACCGTGATGAATAGCGGCTGCACATTGTCCGCATCGCTGCCGAGCCTGTCCATCGCAAGCCCGATCGCCTGCAGATCAGTGGGGCAGACATCGGGGCAAGAGGTGAAGCCGAAATAGACCAGCATCAGCCGTCCGCGGAAGTCGCGCTCGGTGCGGATGCGGCCGGCGTGGTCGACGAGCTCGAACGGCCCGCCGACCGGCTCCCGGTTCCACATCAGGATGTCCATGACCTCAGCCGCCGATCGCGCGGGTGCATCGCCCGCGCAGGCGGGCGCAAGCACAGGCGCCAGCATCAGCCACAGGCCGATGCCGGCGCTGCTGGCGGCCCGCAGGATCATGCGCCGAAGGAGAGGCGGCTGCCCGTCGTGGTGACGAGCACCTTGTCGCCCATCTGCGCGCTGGCTTCCTGGACGAAGTTCAGTCCGCTGCAATGCATGGGTACCACGACATCAGGCTCGAGTTTCTTGATCTCGGCCACGACCTCGGTGAGGTAGTCTTTCGGCGCCGGTCCGAGATGGAAGCCGCCGACGACGGCATGCACCTTCTGGATGCCTGAGACCTCCTGCGCCTGCTTCACCGAATTGACGATGCCGACATGGCCGCAGGAGCTGATCACCACGAGCCCCTTGTCTTTCACGTTGAAGCAGGTCGCGTGCTCGTGGATGTGCTCGTCCGGGACGATCTTGCCTTCCATCTCGGCCGGCAAATAATGGCTGGCATTGCAGCCGAGCCCGTCCTTCATGCCGAACTCGACCCAGGTCTGCGGCAGGATACGCCCAATGCTGCGGCGCGTGATCTTGCCCGTCGTGAACGCATGTCCGGCGATCACCGTCGGCGTTTCGCAGAGAACGGTCGTGACCTTGTGCGCCGCAAGCTGGCGGCGGTCGAGCGCGCCGAAATCGGTGAACTGGCCCTTGGTCGGCGTCGCGTTGACGCGGTGGCAGAAATTGTCCTCGCCGCCGGCGTAGAGCTTCACGTCGGCGGGGAGCTTGTCGCGGAATTTATCCAGGAAGCCGATCAGGCCGCCGAAATGATCGTAATGCCCGTGGCTGACGATCAGCGCATCGAGCTTCGACGGCTCGACGCCGACCAGCTCCATATTGTTGATGAGCACGTCGGGCGTGTAGCCGTAGTCCAGCATCAGCGTGCGCTGGGTGCCCGCGGCCTGCGATTCCAGCCACAGCGACAGGCCCCATTCGTTGTGCAGTGACTTGCGGAAGTCCGCGCTTCGCGCTGGCGGCGCGATCGATACGCCGTTTGCCTGTTTCGGGCGGAAGAACATGTCGTAGCTGCTGTCGACCAATACGCGGATCGACAGTCTGTCGACGGTCGGCACCTCGATCGGTGCCGCACTGGCGATCTCGATGCAGGAAAATCCACCGGCGGCCGCAATGCCGGCGAGCGCGGCTGAACCTTTGAGAAAATCACGTCGTGGCAAATCTCTCGTCATTGAATCCTCCTAAAAAGATATTCCGAATGCAGAGAGGGCCCAAGCCTAGCATTACAGTTGTAATTGACTGAGGATTCTGAATCCATGGGCAACCATGATTCGAAGATCGTGGACGCAG
>NZ_JBEGDB010000282.1:0-10397 GCF_043638955.1 Bradyrhizobium sp. 31Argb
CGTCTTGGCCGGTGGCCACCGGCCAAGACGCTAAATCGCTTCCATCGCACAAATCATGCCCGTGCAGATACAAGGGGAGCTTCCGCATCACCGCGTTGCGATGTGCTTGTTGTCTTCGTTGGCGGCCTGCTGGGTGTTGCGCGCGCCCATTTCGGCGACCTCCATCTTCAGGAGAGCGCCGGGGCGCACGCGCTGCAGGCCATTGACGACGATGCGGTCGCCGGACTTCAGGCCCGAGGTGACGATGCGCAGGCCGTCGACGGAGCCGCCGAGCGCGACCGGACGGTAGACCGCGCGATTGTCCTCGCCGACCACCATCACGAACTTCTTGTCCTGGTCGGTGCCGATCGCACGCTCATCGACCAGCACAAGCGTCTGCCTCTCGGGCTGGCCCATGCGCACGCGTGCGAACTGACCGGGATCAGGCGGCCGTCATCATTGCGGAACACCGCACGCACGCGGATGGTGCCGCTCTGGCCGTTGACCTGGTTGTCGATGAGCTGGATGTGGCCCTTGGCAGTGGTGCCGCCGGAGGTCGTCATCTCGACCGGGATCCGGTCGAGATTGCCGCGGGTGCCGGAAGCGTCCGCAATCGAGTTCAACGCGCGCAGCACCACCTCCTCGTCGGCATCGAAGCTGGCATAGATCGGATTGATCGAGACCAGCGAGGTCAATACCGGCGAGGCCGTGCCGGCGGCGACGAGATTGCCGACGGTGACCTCGAACTTGCCGACGCGGCCGTCCACGGGAGCGCGCACCTCGGTGTAGTCGAGATTGAGCTTTGCGGTTTGCAGCGTCGCTTCGGCAGCCTTGACGTTGGCAATCGCCTCGCGATTGGCATTGTCGCGCTGGTCATAGTCGCGCCGGGTCACGACCGCGTTGCCGACGAGCTGCGCGCCGCGCTCGAGCTCGCTCGTCGTGAAGACCACGCGCGCCTTGGCGGCCTCGAGCTGCGCCCTCGCCTTGTCGACCTCCGCGGCGTAAGGCGCGGGATCGATCTTGAACAGGACGTCGCCGGCCTTCACCAGCGAACCCTCAGTGAAATTGGTCGCCAGGATCGCGCCGGCGACACGCGGCCGCAGCTCGACACGGTCGATGGCCTCGAGCCGGCCGGAGAAATCGTCCCACAGGTTGGCCTGTCGGGGTTCGATGGCCGCGACCGTCACGGCGACGGCCTGCTCCGGCGCGGCGGCCGCACTGGTCGCCTGCGCGGCATAAAAATAGCGGCCGGAAAGGACCGATCCGGCCGCCGCGACGGCGCCAACGATCACAATACCGCCAACAATGCGTCGGAATCGGCCAGAACGGGGGGTAATGCGGGCGGGGGGCATTTGCGCGCTCCATAATGTAGTGAGCGCTACAAATGTGGAGCTGGACGCCGGTCCGCAAGATACTTATGTAGCGGATGTTAAGAAATTTTCAGGGAGCACGCAATGGCGATGGGCAGGCCCCGGGCGTTCGACGCCGACGCGGCGCTGGACCAGGCGATGGAAGTGTTCTGGCGGCACGGCTATGAGGGCGCGACGATCGCGCAACTCACTGAAGTCATGGGCATAAATCCGCCAAGCCTGTACGCGGCCTTCGGCAGCAAAGAGGGCCTCTTGAAGGCTGCGCTCGATCGTTATAGCGCCAAGCGCGCCTGCTGGCTGGAAGAAATCGTGAGCGCGCCGACCGCCCGCGAGGTGGCCGAGCGCATGCTGATGGGCACCGCCGACACCCAGACCGACCCCGCCAACCCACCCGGCTGCCTTCTGGTCCAGGGCGGCCTTGCCTGCGGCACCGGCTCGGAAAACGTTCCCTTCGAACTCGCCGCCCATCGGGCGCAGACCGAGAACCAGCTCCGCGAGCGCTTCGTAAGGGCGAAGGCCGAGGGCGACCTGAAGGAAACCGCTGACCCCGCCGCGCTCGCGCGCTATCTCTCCGCAGTCATCGCCGGTATGGGCGTGATGGCCTCGTCCGGCGCCGACCGCGAGGCGCTGCGGCAGGTCGCGGCGGTATCGGTGAAGGCAATCGAGGAGCAGAGCAATTCGTAGCGACCGGCAATGAGGCATTGGAGCGGCTGGCTGCCAGGTCTCGACACCGTCCGTCGATATGAAGCGGCGTCGCTTCCGCATGATCTTTTCGCCGGGCTCGTGCTGGCGACCATGCTGGTCCCGGTCGGGATTGCCTACGCGGAAGCGTCGGGCTTGCCCGGCATCTATGGTCTGTACGCAACGATCGTTCCGCTGCTGGCCTACGCGCTGTTCGGCCCCAGCCGCATCCTTGTGCTGGGACCGGACTCGGCGCTGGCAGCCGTCATCCTCGGCGTTGTCGTTCCGTTGTCGGGTGGCGATCCCATGCGCGCCGTAGCCTTGGCCGGCATGATGGCCATCGTTTCCGGGACGGTATGCATTCTGGCCGGCATCGTGCGTCTGGGGTTTGTGACCGAGCTTCTCTCCAAGCCGATACGCTACGGCTATATGAACGGCATTGCCCTGACCGTATTGATCAGCCAACTGCCAAAGCTCTTCGGCTTCTCCATTGAGAGCGCAGGACCGTTGCGGAGCATGTGGTCGATCGCCGACGCAATCCTTGAAGGCAAGACCAACCGGGTCGCATTCGGGATTGGGCTCGGCACGTTGATCGTTATTCTCCTGCTCCGGAACAACAAGCGACTGCCAGGCATCCTGATTGCGGTGGTCGCAGCGACGGTCATTGTCGCTGCGCTGGATCTCGGGCCCCATTACGGCGTGACCGTTCTGGGTTCTCTTCCGAAAGGATTGCCGGGCTTCGCCATTCCCTTGATAGGCTATAACGACATATGGCCAGTCATGCTCGGAGGTTGCGCCGTCGCGCTGATATCGTTCGCCGACACCAGCGTGCTGTCCCGCGCCTTTGCCGCACGGCTGAGCACGCAGGCCGATCCCAACCAGGAGATGGTGGCGCTCGGCGCCGCCAATCTGGCAACCGGTTTTTTCCAGGGCTTTCCGATCAGCAGCAGCAGTTCGCGCACGCCCGTTGCGGAAGCCGCCGGCGCACGCACGCAACTGACCTGTGTCGTCGGCGCGCTGGTCATCGCCCTTCTTCTGCTGGCAGCGCCAAACCTGCTTCAGCATCTGCCCAACGCCGCGTTGGCCGCCGTCGTCATCGCCGCGGCGATCGGCTTGTTCGAAGTCACCGACCTCAAACGGATCTATCGCATCCAGCAGTGGGAGTTCTGGCTATCGATGGTCTGCTTTGTCGGCGTGGCCGTGCTCGGGGTCATTCCGGGAATTGGTCTCGCAATCGTCATCGCCATCGCCGAATTCCTATGGGATGGGTGGCGCCCGCACTCGGCCGTGTTGGGCCGCGCCGACCGCGTCAAAGGTTATCACGACGTCACCAGATATCCGGATGCACGCCAGATCCCCGGGCTGGTGCTGTTCCGGTGGGATGCACCTCTGTTCTTCGCAAACGCCGAATTCTTCAATGAGCGCGTTCTGGACGCCGTGGCGAAATCACCAACGCCCGTGCGCTGGCTGGTCGTTGCCGCGGAGCCGGTCACCAGCGTGGACGTCACCGCCGGCGATACACTTGCCAAGCTGGACGAGACGTTGCAGGCACGGGGTATCGAGCTTCGTTTTGCGGAGCTCAAGGATCCCGTAAAGGACAAGCTGAAGAAATTCGGATTGCTGGCGCAGCTTGGCGAGGACAACTTCTTCCCGACCGTCGGCGCCGCCGTTTCCGCCTACCTCGAAATCAATAGCGATGTTGAATGGGAGGACTGGGAAGAAAAAGCCGGCCGCTAGGGTGTACTCTTAACGGCGTACATGTCAGCTTCTGACGGCCAAGCGGAAATCTTACGATCGGGCGGAGCATTGCCGCTCGTGACCCCAACTCGGACATTGGCATCTAGCGGGCCGCGGCCCCGGTGTGATTTGATTAATTGCAACATGCGAACGTTTCAGCAGTCACAGGAGCAACCTTGGATATTGCTCTGATATTTCAGTTTGTAGCGGCGATCATCATCGCGTTGTTCGTAGCGTACAACTTGCTTCATTATGTACTTTTTCTTTTGGTGACCCAACCGAAGGACGCGAGCAAGATAGGCCACGAGCTGAATCAATTCGAGCAACTCCAACTCGTCGAGTGGACACCGCAGCCGAGCGACTTTCTCAAGCACGATGACGAGAAGCGTACGTATGATGACGTGTTCAGCACGTATCGCGACGAGCAGGCGAACTACAGCACCTGCGTTTTCCCCCGAGTAGCATTTTCGCGCCCATACGAAGCCGAATATGTTCTTCTGAAGCTAAGGGACGGGATGCGGCTGTTAGATCTCGGCTGCGGATCTGGCGCGGCGGCCGACTACCTCGCCAGCCGGCGCAATATCGAAATTCTGTGTGTGACCAATTCAGCTGTTCAAGCGGACATCTGCCAACGGAAATTTGCTAAACTTGGTGGGCGTGGACAGGTGATCGTTGCCGACTTCGACAGCCTCGATCTTCCGAGTGAACATTTTGATGCCATCTATGCCCTCGAATCGATAGGCTACACTAAAGACTTGGACGCTTGGCTAGCGAGGTGCTGGCGGATGCTCAAGCCGGGAGGACGCCTTTTGATCCGGTCGCCGGGGTCGCTGGATCATTGTCACCGTAAGGAGGATTACCTGAGCGTCACGGCCTTCTTCGACAATTGGCGCTACAATTTTGTCGGCGCCAATCTTCTCGTCTACAAGATGCGCCGACTCGGCTTCAAACCGATCCGTTATCGGCGACTACCATTCTGGGCTTGGGGCATGACCTGGAACTTCATTCAACACATGCTGTTGTGGAAGTACAGGCTAAGGATGCGCACATTCGTCGAATTGGAACGGATCATCTGGCGTACTTCGAAGGCATTTGTTTTTGGCAACCCGTACAACACGGTGCTGGCCACCAAGCCCACGACCACACCACCTTGCTCCCAGATTCTTACATCCTCGGAAGCAGTTGCTGATCAGCATGCACCATCGGCGGCGGGCCGGGATCCATGACAGGTCCCAATGATGGGTCCAATATGCGCTGCTTTCGCCCTCACTTGTTTCACTGCTCCTGCATTTGCTGAAACTTGTACCGCTTCCCGCTACGGCGGGGATCGAACCGCGTCCGGCGAACGGATGAATCCAAGCGCGATGACCGCAGCGCACCGTTCCAGACCGTTCGGCTCTCACGTCACCGTCACCTCACATTCGACCGGGCGAAGCGTTACGGTTCGGATAAATGACCGAGACTGTTTGTGAAGGGACGGTGCATAGACCTGTCGAATGGCGCGGCCCGTGTACTCGGCATGGGTGGGACTGCAATAGCCTCTTTCTGCTGAGGGCGAAATGAGCACGAGTGGCGATCCGCGCCATTAGGCGCCGCGCATCCGCTCAGGAGACCGTGACCAACTCAGCGCGTGGGGCTCGCATCCGCGAACCCCGCCGAGCGCTTTGCGACTTCAGGCCTTGTGATGGACGGTCTGCAGGCCATAGACCGGCGTCGGGATGCCCTCGTAGCGCGCTTTCAACTGCAGGGAAAGAAATTGCGAGTAATGGCGCGACTGATGCAGATTACCGCCGTGGAACCACAGGCCTTCCTGCTGCGTCGGCTTCCACATGTTGCGCTGTTCGCCTTCCCATGGGCCGGGGTCCTTGGTCGTGTTCGAGCCGAGCCCCCAGACCTTGCCAACCTTGTCGGCCATTTCCGGGTTGATGAGGTCGGCAACAAAGCCGTTCATCGAACTGTAGCCGGTGGCGTAGACGATTACATCGGCGGGCAATTCCTTGCCATCGTCGAGCCTCACGCCGTTGGGCGTGATTTCCTCGACCTGACCTGCGACCAGCTTGACCTTGCCGTCGATGATGAGCTGCGAGGCGCCCACATCGATGTAATAGCCCGACCCGCGACGCAGGTACTTCATGAACAGCCCGGAATCATCGTCGCCGAAGTCGAGCCGAAAACCGGCTTTCGTTAGCCCCGCGTAGAAATCGGCGTCGCCCTCGCGGATCTTGTCGTAGACGGGCTTCTGCAGCCCAGCCAGGATCTTGTAGGGCAGCGAGGCGAAAATCAGATCGGCCTTCGCCGTCGTCATGCCGCCGCGCACGGCGCGCTCGGAATAGAGGTCCGCTATCGATTCCATCAGCGAATCCGAGCGCACGATATGGGTAGTCGAGCGCTGCACCATGGTCACGTCGACACCGGCCTCGTACAGCGCGGCGCAGATGTCATGCGCGGAATTGTTCGAGCCGATCACGATTACCTTCTTGCCCTTGTAGCGGTCGGCTCCTGGATGACGCGAGGAATGGTGTTGCTCGCCCTTGAAGGCGTCCATGCCCCTGAATTGCGGCAGGTTCGGCTTGGCCGACATACCGGTCGCAAATACCAGCTGCTTCGGCTTCAGCGTGATCTCCTCGCCATCTCGCTCGACGACGACGGTCCATTCGTGGTGAGCGTCGTCCCAGTCGGCGTGTTTGGCCGTGGTGCCGGTCCAGTAGTTCAGCTCCATGACCTTGGTGTACATCTCCAGCCAGTCGCCGATCTTGTCCTTGGGCGAAAATACCGGCCAGTTCTTCGGGAAGTCGATATATGGCAAATGATCGTACCAGACCGGATCGTGGAGGCAGAGCGACTTATAGCGGTTGCGCCAGGAATCGCCGGCACGGTCGTTCTTCTCCACGACGATGGTGGGCACGCCGAGCTGGCGCAACCGCGCTCCGAGCGCGATGCCGCCCTGGCCGCCGCCTATGACCAGCACATAGGGCTGGGTCTTGACGCCGAGCTGCTCGGCTTCCTCGTCGCGCAATTCCTTCCAGGTTTTGGCGCCGGGATTGACGCCGTGCCGGGCGCCGAGCGGTCGGCTGAAACCCGCCTTTTCCTCGTGACCTTTCAGTTCGACCATCGTAGTCAGAAGCGTCCAGATCTGGCCGTTCTGGAGGCGGACCAAGCCGTAGCCGCGCGCTACCTCGGTCTCGAACGAGATCCAGCATTCGGTCACGCCGCCGGCTTCGGTCGCGCTTTCCCCTTCAGCGATTTTCCAGTTGCCCGGCTTTGCGCGCGCAAGGCAAGAGCTGAGCATTTCCCGGACCTGATCGCGACCTTCCATGGTCTTTATGTTCCAGGTGAAAGCAACGAGGTCGCGCCAGTAGCATTCCGGTGCGAACATTGCCACGGCGGCATCGAGATCACCTGCCGCAAGCGCCGCTTCGAATTTGTCAAGAAAGACCTGGAAATGGGCGTTACTCGTGGTGTCGAGCATCATTTCCTCCCGGGGGCAGCCTTTAGTTTTTCTGCAATTATCTTATCCGAACTATCGAGCGAATCCAGACTTGCACGGCCCGATTTTCCTGTCGGCGTTCACGCTTCTCAGCGCCCTCCCACGGGCTGCTATCGTGCCGCTATCAGAGCACAGCGGACCTGATAGACCCAGATCTGGGGCGCGGGGATTTATGAGTACACGTCCTGGTGTCTCGCGCACCGATGCAGTTCGACCTGATCTGTGATTCAGATCGCCTGATCCATGACAGTGACCCCGTCGCCGGACCATTGCCAGCGTCCGCCGCCGGCACGCTTGGCGGCATAGAGCGCGCGATCGACCTGTTCGAGCAACGAGGCCGTGCCGACGGTTGCGTCGGAGGCAAGCTCGGTCACCAGGATGCCCGCGCTGGCGCCGATCCGCGCCGGCTTCTGCGCGACAAAGAAGGGCAGCGACAGCGCCTCGACCACCCGCTTGGCAAGCGCCACGGCGGCATCTTTCCCCGCCGGCCCGTCTTCCACCGGACGCAACACCATGAATTCATCGCCGCCAAAGCGGGCAACGGTGCCCTGCGGCCCGATGCAGTGGGTCAATCGTTCGGCGACCTGGCGGAGCAGCGCATCTCCGGCGTGATGGCCGAGGCGGTCATTCACCGATTTGAAACCATCAAGATCGATGGCGACGATGGCGATGCGTCCCGCGGCCTTCTCCAGCGCCGAGAGAAACGCGACACGGTTCGGCAATCCGGTCAGGAAATCATGATGAGCCTGGCGCGCCAGCGCCTGCTGGGCCTCCAGCCGCTCGATGAAGGCCTTGCTGAGATGGCGGGAGGCCTCGCGCAGCGTGATCCAGAACAGGAACAGCATGCAGGAGCCGAGCTTGTAGGCGAGCTCCGGCCGCAGCAGGCCCGCCACGATGGTCGGCGCGAACAGCACGGCCGATGCCGACAGCACGATCCACGGACGCACCGCCGCGCGCGACACCATGCCGACGCAGAAGGACATCGACAGTCCAAAGCTGATCCACGCCCCGGCCGCATCGCCGAGCCGGAGCGCGCGGTATGACAGTAGGCCAAGCCCCACCGAGAACGCCACCGCGCCGATGCCGTAGATGTGCTCCCAGCGCAGCACGTCCTGGTCGGAGAAGTTCGCCGATCGCAGCTTGTAGAGGCGTAGGCTGTATAGCCGGCCTGCGGCGGTGATCAGAATGAGACAGGAGATCAGGGCATAGCCGATATCCTCACTGACCAGCGCAAGCGCAATCGCGCCGGCGCCCGATGTCACGGTGATCGCCATGACCTGCGGCATCGACGTGTACAGCAACTTGATCAGTTCGCGGCGAATGCCAGGCTGCACGCCGCCGGACAGGGCTGTCAGTCTCATGGCCGGCACCATGCCGCTGAGTTGCTAAGAATCGGTGTTGCGGGTCGGCCCGGTCGTTGCCAGCTTCATGACAGGCTTAAGGGACCATCAAGGCGGCAGGAGCTCCGTTCTGGAACAAGCACACCGCCGTCATTCCGGGATGCGCCGCAAGGCGCAGGCCCGGAATCCATCGGGCCGCATACATTGGCGGAGAAATGGATTCCGGGTTCGATGCTATCGCATCGCCCCGGAATGACCGCGAGTTTTGTGCGGGGTTACGTCACCACATCGTCTGGCGGGCGCGCTCTGGCCATTCGCGGTCGTAGGTGTCGCCGCCGACCTTGTCCTCGCTCATACTGGCGAGGATCTGACCCGGCGTCGGCAATGTCCTGGGATCGACGCGCTTGTCGGGGTTCCAAAGATCGGCGCGGACGATCGCGCGGGCACACTGGAAATAGATCTCGTCGACGATCATGACGATGACGGAGCGTGGCGTCTTGCCCTCCATCTTGAAGGACGCGAGCAGATCCGGATCGATCGAGAGATAGGCGCTGCCGTTGACGCGCAGCGTGGTGCCGGAGCCGGGGATCAGGAACAACAGCGCGACGCGCGGATCGCGGACGATATTGCGGAGCGAATCGACGCGGTTGTTGCCGCGGCGGTCGGGCATCATCAGCGTCTTCTCGTCATGGATGCGGACGAAGCCGGACAGGTCGCCGCGCGGCGAGCAATCGATGCCTTCGGGACCGACGGTGGCGAGCGCGGCGAACGGCGACTTCTCGATCAGGATGCGATAGGGCGGCGTGATGTGGTCGGCGACCTTGACCGTGGAAGCATCGTTGGGGAAGCCGTAGATCGCCTCCAATTGTTCGATCGTCGCGATATTTGTCATCGGCTTCCCTTGTTCACTCGTCCCAGCGGCTGCCCCTGATGATCCGCGCGAGCTGGCCCGCGTGATAGTCGGCGGTGCCGACATTGACGATGGTGAAGTCCGGCGCGGCGGTCGTCTCGTCGACGGTGCGGCCGAGCCGATGCTCGATCCGGCCGTCGCTCGCGCGTCCGCGCATCGCCAGTCGTTCGGCCAGCACGTTCGGCGGCGCGGTGATCTGGACTACGACGACATTGGCGTAGGCGCGGCGGGCCACCGATATCACCGTGCGCGAGACGTTGGCGATCACGGTGCGGCCGGCGCGGAGATCGTCATCGACCGCACGCGGCAACGCATAGCTATGGCCATGCGCTTCCCAATGCATCGCATAGTCACCGCGCGCCACCGCCTCGCGGAATGCGTCCGCGCTGACCTCCTCATTGTCCTCGGCGGCTGACGAGGCGCGCGTGATCACGCGGCGCGCAAAGACGGCATTGCCATCCTCGGCACAGGCCGCTTTGGCGAGCCCGAGCAGCGTATCCTTGCCGGCACCGCTCGGGCCGACCACCAGCACCAGGCGGCCGGGACCGATCGCTATAGGTGTCTCGATTGCAACTGCCTGTGCTTCCGTCATGCGACCCGCTCCCCTTCCCGCCAGACACTGCGCACCACCGGGAGGTCGCGCGCGAGATGCACGCGGATCAGGTCGGCGCGCTTGCCGACCGCGATCTCGCCGCGGTCGGTGAGCCCCACCGCTTCGGCTGGCGCCTTCGTCACCGTGCGCACCGCGGAGGCGAGATCGATCGCCGGCACGTGCTGCGGCAATTGCAGCGCCGCCATCAGCAGGCTCGAAGGGATGTAGTGGTCTATCACAGTGATTTTGACTCTTTGGGGGTGGCTGGATAGGCGCGGCCGAGTTTGGCGCGAGCTTTGTC
>NZ_JBEGDB010000283.1:0-10390 GCF_043638955.1 Bradyrhizobium sp. 31Argb
CGCGAAACTACTTCGCCGTCGTCGCCATTGCCGCCACTCTGCTCTGGATAAGGTAACTGTCCACACGGCCTAGCGCTTCGAGATGACTCATAAAGGGTGTAATGCCGATGCCGGCCGCGAGAAAAATGAGAGGCCGGGGTCCCGCCAGCGGTGGGGTGAAAATTCCTCTCGGCGCCTCGATCCGGACTTCATCACCGACGGTCAGACGATGGATATGAGCGGAAAGATGACCGGTGTCGCGGGTGAGGGCCAAATCGTCGGAACGCCGTTTCTTTATTGCGACCGACAGGACATCCTGGCCGTCATGACCGGTCAGCGAATAGGCGCGGGTCACATCGATTCCCGGCAGGCCCAGCATGACGTGCTGTCCCGGCCGGAACGCGGGAAGCGCGCCGCCGTCGCGCGGGATGAGATCGAGCGCGACGACATCGTTGGACTCGTTGCGGATGGCGGTGACCGAGAAAGCGCGCTGGCCGACCCAGCGGCCACGGCTCGCGGTCTCGTCCTTGCGAATGTCGCAACGTATCGCCCGCAGCGGCACCGAGCCGCTGACCGGATCACGCGTCGCGTCGCTCAAGCCGTCGTTCATGTTCGATGTCGGAAATCCGGCGGGGGTGGTCGCGTCCCGGCCCAGTGGCGGACAATCCTCCCACCAACCGAACTCGGCGATGGCGATGCGATCGTCGAGAGATTCGTTCAGCCGCACGCGCAGCCGTACCTCTCCCGTTGACGTCTCGACAATCGCCCAGTCGCCATCCTCAAGACCGCGCCGCGCCGCGAGCGTGCCGCTGATCTCGATCGCGGGATCTGGCGTTTTCTTTCGAAGCGAGGCGATATGACGGTGCGAGCTGTGCACGAACCAACCGCTCTTGGCTGTGGTGAGCACCAGTGGGAAACGGCTGTCGGCGGTGTCCGCAAACGGGCTTTCGGCAGGCTCGATATGGCTCGGCAGCGGTGCGTAGCCATGATCGAGCATCAATTCCGAATAGATTTCGACGCGGCGGGTGGGCGTGGCAAAGCCCGCAATCGTGCCGTCATCCCGCTGCAGTGCGTATTTTTCGTGCCGAAACGGCTGGGGAAAGCGCAGGCCCTCTGGATGCTGACGCAGTTCGTCGACCGTTACGCCGAGCGGCGCGAGCTGATGGTTCCAGCCGGCGCGGATGTCGCCACCGAAGAATTCGTTTGCCAGGCCCAGCCTGACGGCGAGCTCGGCTGCGATTTCATAGTCTGCTTTGCACTCGCCGAGACGCGGAAGCATCTGCGGACGGAATTGTATCGTCTCGACGGCATCCTGCGTAATCTCGAATCCGATTTTGAGGGCGTCCCGCTCCCACGGCATATTGGCCGGCAGAATGATGTCCGCATTCTCGGCCGTCGGATTCATGAACATGTCGACGTGAACGTGGAAGTCGAGCGCGCGCAGTGCCTCCCGATTACGCGAGGAGTGGCCCTGCGAAACCATGAAGTTCGTACCGAAGCTCATCAGCGCCCGGACGCGATAGGGCTCGCCCGTGAGCACGGCGCGACTGAAATCGCGCGCCGTGATCCATCCCCGGCTTGGCGGCCCGAGCGGCAATTCGTCGATGCCGAGCGCTTTGGCCTTCTGTTCCGGCGGCAACAAGGCATAGTCGTTGACGGTCCGTGTCGGTGGCGGCACCGGCCAGACATTGCCGCCCGGCCGGTCGCAGGCGCCGGTCAGCGCGTAGAGCGTCGCAATCGCCCGCTCGGTCATCGTCGCATTGGTATGCAGGCCGACGCCGGTCCACGAGTGGTAGGCGAGCCTTGCGCTGTTCTTGAACAGGCCGTAGAACGCCGCGATGTCGCGCTCCTCGAGCCAGCTCACTTCGGCGACGCGAGCGATGGTGTAGGGGGCAGCCTCCGTAGCCAGCAGACGAAAAGCGGTCGCCGCAGCGATCACGCGACCATCGCGCGCGGCGAGCGTCGTCCGGCCATCCAGCCTGCAGTGCGCAGGATCGAGAGCCGCAGCGCGGGTGTCGTAGGCCCGCGCCGTTCCGGACTGATCCAGCACGACGAAAGCTTCCGACGATTGATTGTCCCAGAGTTCGTTGGCACGAACGAAGCGGCCTGTATTGGTGTCGACCAGGAAAGGCCCGTTGGTCCAGCGCGTGACGAAGCTCGCATCGAAGGATCCTGTCGCGATGAGATGCCGGATTGCGCCCATGGCCAGGGCTCCGTCCGAGCCGGGGCGGATGCGTAGCCAGACGTCAGCGTCCTGTCCGGATCCGTTCGGCTTGGGATCGACCACTGCAACCCGCGCTCCGCGTCGTCGCGCATTGGCAATACGGGTCGCCTGGGCGAGCCATGTGCGGGCAGGATTGTGTCCCCACAACACGATGGCGTCGGCGTGCTCATAATCGGGAAAGCCGATACCGCGGCCGAAAGTCAGGGCATGGGCATAGTCCTTGTGCCAGCCGCAGATTTCGACCGCGTAGATCAGATTTGGACTGCCGAAGCACCTGATGAAGCGCTCGACCCACTCGAAGCTGTCGACCATCGGCGTGCCGCTGGGCGTGGTGACGGCGAAGGCCACGGCTTCAGCGCCGGATGTTTTGCGAATGCCGCGGAGCTCCTGGACGATGTCGTCCAGAGCCTCGTCCCAGGAAATTTCGGTCCAGCCCGGATCGGCTGCTTCTCGCGGTGCAGTTCGACGAAGCGGCTTGGTCAGCCGCCGCGGACTATGGACCATCTCCGGTGCGGCGCGGCCCTTTGCACATAGCGCTCCGCCGGTCGGATGCCGTTGCAGGCTCTCGACGCTGATCAGCCGGCCATTCTCGACCACCATGGTCGAGCCGCACCGTGATCGGCAGAGCGTGCAATAGCCCGGGATGCGCTCAGCCATCGTGAATGAAACCGTGTCACATAGAAGTCAGTGTAGCGCGTTACTGTAACGCTTTACACAGCATGATCTGTGGGCATATCCTCCGTCAAGCGCATTTATTGTGCTGCACTTGCTAAACCGGAGGGCTCTGGAACCGACGGAGCGGGAGGGGGGATGGAGCAGAATTTGCGGGAGCAGGTGGTGCAGCAGGTGCGGGCCGAGATCATTTCCGGCCAGAGCATGCCGGGAACCATGTATTCCGTGCCGACGCTGGCCACGAGCCTCGGCATCTCGACGACTCCCGTGCGGGAAGCGCTGCTGGAGTTGACGCGCAGCGGGCTGATCGAACCCATGCGCAATCGGGGCTTCAAGGTAGTGGAACCGACCTTGACCGAACTCCGCAACCTGTTTGATCTCCGCGAAGTCCTGGAGCTCCATGCGGCGGCGATCGTCGCACGCAAGCCAAAGAGGGATCTCGAAGGGCTTTATCGCTTTGCCGATGACATCGCGCGCGCGGTGAGAACGGAAGACCTGAGGCTCTATCTCGAATCCGATCGAAGCTTTCATCAGATGCTGACGGCTACGGCGGACAATGCACGCCTCACCGAGTTGGTGATGGGATTGCGTGACCAAATGCGACTTTACGGTATCAAGTCGCGTGCAGGTCTTGCCCGCCAGAATGAGTCAACCGCGGAGCACTATCAGATCATTGAGTTTGCGATTGCCGGCAAGGAGGAGGCTCTCACAAATCTGCTCAGGCATCATATCAGGGCCTGGGAGCCCATCTTTGTCGAAGCGTTGTCACAGGTGACGATCCCGCGGGAACCGATTGCCGCCAATCGCGGTCGGGGGCGCTAACGCGGGAGGTGCCGACGGAGATTTCGGCGATAAGACTGGGGGCAGGCGGATGGCGGTCCTGAGGCCTTAAGCAATCATACCTTTTGCACGGCGTTCGATATCAATGAACACTTTAACAAGTTCGGCAACACGCCGGCCCTGGTCGGCAGCCGAGGGAGTGTACGCAAGCTGGTCCCGATCGCCAACCAGCACGGCTTCAATGGGGTGGCTACTTCAGCGGGCGCCAGGACGGCATGCACTTCGAGATCGCTTTTCTGCAGCCTTAGAGCATGATCCGGAAAAGTGGAAACCGGTTTTCCCTCGCGACAAACGCGAAGCGTTTGCGCGGAGATCATGCTCAAACAAAGAGATGAGATCATGATCCGATTCCGTCTAATCGGATCATGATCTCGTGCGGTGGGTCTGACGTTCCGATCAGCCTTGCGGCAACCTTCGTCGTCGGACGTCAGGGCCAAAACCGTGATAGGTTTCGTGGCCTACGCGACCGGCAATATCGAGAGTAAACGGGTCAGCGCTCATGCTTCGTTCAGCATCGCGTGCAGACGCCGGGCAAGGTCTGCCAGGCGGAAGGGCTTTTCGACAATTGGAAACTCTCCGACCGCATTGTGTCGCTCCAATACATCCGCCGCATAGCCGGAGGCGAGCAGGATTCTGATATCTTTGCCGAGCTTCCTCGCTTCGCGAGCAAGCTCAACTCCGCTCATTCCGTTGGGCATTACGATGTCACTCAGCAAGAGCTCAAAATCCTGACCGCTCTGGAGTATCCGAAGCGCGTCCATGCCGTTCCGGGCGCAGGAAACCTGATAGCCGCACGTGGTCAGCATGGCTGACGTGGCCTCCAGCAGATCCTCGTTGTCTTCAACGAGTAGAATTCGCTCCGTGCCGGTCGGTATGGCCTGGGGTTGAGTGCGCTCCGGATCAGCCTCGCGCGCTTGCGCAGCGCTGGGGAGGTATAGATCGATCGTCGTTCCGGCTCCGGGTGCGCTGTTGATGGCAATATGACCGCCAGACTGTCGAACAAAGCCATAGACCATGCTGAGTCCGAGTCCCGTACCCTTCCCGACATCCTTGGTCGTGAAGAATGGCTCAAACACGCGATCCCGCACTTCCGGGGACATTCCGCAGCCGGTATCTGCGACGGACAGCCTCACATACGATCCGGGCGGACAGCCGGACATTGAGCTCTTGTCCTGGACCATGTTCCGGGTTTCGATCCGCAGCACACCTCCATCGGGCATGGCATCGCGCGCATTCAAGGCCAGGTTGAGAAGAGCGGTCTCCAGCAGCGACGGATCAACGCGACACATCCATAATGCTTCGTCGAGCCGTAGTTCGACTTCGCATCCGTTCCCGACGGCTTGGCGGATGAGGCCCTGGAATTCGGAAAGGAGTCGATTGGCGTTGACCAATTCCGGCTTCAATGCGTGCCCACGGGAAAAGGCGAGAAGTTGCGTCGTAAGCTTCGTTCCGCGATGGACGGAACGTCGTGCCGCTGCTGCGTATTGCCGGATCTTGCCGATATCTGGGGCATCCTCGATGAGTTCGAGGTTCGCAGAGATCACCGTAAGCAGGTTGTTGAAGTCGTGTGCGACGCCGCCGGTGAGCTGGCCGACGGCCTCCATCTTCTGGCTCTGATGGAGCTGCTCCTCCATCAGACGACGCTCCTCCAACGCCTGCTTGTGATCGGTGATGTCGCGGAGGAAGATCGCGAGGCCGTGGCTCGAGGGAAAGGCATTGATTGCGTACCAGGCCTCCATGCGCGGGCAAAACATTTCGAGATAGGTCGGCCGTCGCTCTGACGTTGCCTCCCGAATTTTCTTCAAGGCTTCCAGCTCGGCGGCGACCGGAAAGGCTTCTGAAAGGGCCATGCCGACGATGTCCCGGCCGTGGGCGACACTCGCCGAGGCCGGTCCATTGAGATAGCTGACCCGCCAATCCCGATCGACGATAAGCACGCTGTCGGTGGTGTTCTCAAAGATCATGGTGAACCGAGCGGCAGCTTCCTCGGCTCTCTCCTTTGCTTCGGACAATTCGTGCTCGCGGCGTTGGAGCGCGTCGGCCATGGTGTTGAACGCTTCGGCGACCTGGATGATTTCGGATGTTCCTTGGATGTCGACGCGTCGTGCAAGGTCGCCCAGCCGCCATTGGTTGGCGGCGTCGACCAGTTGCTCAAGCGGGCGATGGATGAACCGCCGAGCTCCCAGCGATGTCAGGCTCAACACCAGTGCGGTGCTCAGTACGATCAGGAAGACGCCACGCCGTGTGCCGTGCTGGATCTCCGTGAACGCCCGGGCTTTGTCGAGGCCAAAGGCGATAACGAGCCCTCCGTCTTGCAAAACCGAATAGCCGACGATCCGCTCCACACCATCGAGATCGACGATGTCGGCAGTGCTCCGATGGTCGGGCTTTCGATCGTTATCCCCGGGTATCCTCCGGCTGACAAAGCGGTCGTTATCGGGATAACGGGCCAGGTACGTGCCGTTCCGGTCCATGATCGCAAGTGCAGCCCCCGGCGGCACATCCTGCTGAGCGATGGAGCCGGCAAGCCAATCCAGGCTGAGGGCGGCTATAACGACGCCGCCAAGCCGGGCATCGTCGCCATAGAAGGACAGCGCAAAATGAAGGACCTTGCGACCGGTCTGCCGACCGATTGCGAACTCTCCGACCGTGAATTTGCCGGTTTTCAGTACGTCGGCGAAGTAGGGCCTTCCAGCCGCGGTCGATCGCTTTTGATCGTTGTTGGTGTCACAGAAGGCATCACCGTTGGTGTCGACCACGATAAAGCTGATGAACCCCGGGTATCGTCGCTTGATCCTGGCGAGATAGGCATTGCATCCTTCTGGGTTCTTCACCTTTATCGCCGGAAGCTCCGACAGCGCGATCAGGGCTTGATGCATTCCCTGGACGATCTGGCGCTGTTCGGCCGCGGCGAGCTCCGCCAGGTTGAGTGCCTGGTTTTGCACTTCGACTTGGCGGGCGCAACGGAACTGGAATTCATTGTAGGCTTGAATCGCGATAGCTGGGATCAATGCGATAGCCACCAGCAGGAATAGGCGTGATAAAAGAGTCACTTGTTTGCTTACCTTCTGCCCGCGATCCTGCAACGCCCGTCGAGCGAGTAGCGCTCTGACGTCGATCGCTGACGAAATGCGATCTGCGATGCTCAGGACAATCATCTTGATCGCGACGCTAATCATGCCGTTGTGTAAATGACGCTTCAGACAAATCCTTCGGTCTCCGTTGCGCGAGACGATGTTCATTCGACGTCCTCGCACGCGTGAGCGAGGGCACCGCCAGACGCGGCCTGTGCCGTCTTCAAATGTTGGCGAGCTCTGCTACTGGATCATGACGCGATCGGACTGAGCAGTTACAGCCGTAACGATGATGGTCTGCGCTGCCGCAAGCCATTGACGAATTTATTGAAATCGAACTCCGCAAGCAGGGCTTGCGGCGAGCGGAGGGGCTCGGCCGGGACCAGCCATATCCGCCGCCGATGGCTGCATATTGAAGCAATATTTGTTTTTGCCCGGCGTCCCGAGCATTTGTCCTCGCAACATTGGCGGGTAGGCTGGCGGCGGCCTGCGCTTTTTTGGAAAGGGCAATTCGATGCCAAAGCTCATTTACCGCGTCGTCTCCCCATGTGGCGCCCTCGGATAAGGCTACCCGAAGGAGCCGCTGCAGGCGGCCGTGAAGGGGGCGTCGATGCCATCATTTGCGGCCGGCTAGATCAGGCGGTCAGGTCGTTCATCCGCAGCGCGAGATAGAGAAGGACCCGCTGCTCATGTGCAGCGAGCTTCAGACCTGTCACGCGCTCGATCTTGTCGAGCCGATAGGCAACGGTTTTCTGGTGAGTTCGCAGTTCCTTCGCTGCCGCCTGCTGAGAACAATTGCATGCAAAGAACACGCGCAAGGTCTGCAACAGGGTCTCGCGTTGCGGGCTCTTCTCCTTCAGCAATTCTCCCACGGTCTCGCTGACGAATCCCTGGAAATCGGTTCCGTCGCGGATGCTCATCAACAGTCCGGCAACTCCGACGTCGTCGTAATCGATGACCGTGGCCTTGCGGCTCTGACAGGCGACGTCGAGTGCAATGCGCGCGTCCTTCCAGGCGGCTGGCATCGACATCGGGTCGGAACAGCTCCGGCTCAGGCCGATGCGCGCGATCGATCCGGGGACGCGGCGCATGATCTCGGCAATGAGGCTCTGGGCAAAATCGCGGGCCCGTACGGCTTCGCAGGTGGAAATGACGATCGCAAGCTCGTTTCCACGCAGTCCCGATAGCTTTGCAATGTGGCGCACAGGCAGATTGTTCGGCGCCTCGGCAACGGAACGGCGGCGGCCCTCGATTTCTCCGCCGGTCAGGACGCCGGATTGGTCAGGCTTGTCGAGCCCGTCGATGCGACAAACGGCGACGCAATATTCCGCCGGAATCTCGGCGTTCAACTCCTTCGCCCGCTGCAGGGCCAACTGCCGCAGATGGTCCGCTCCCTCCAGCAGATCCCAGGTCAGCGTGGCAAGCTTGTCGCTCAGCGCGCGGGCGGCGGCTCTTTCCTTGGTTTGATGGAGCGCGGCAGTCACGCACAGCTCGGTGATGGCGAGTTGCGCGCTTTCGTCTTCGATCTGCGGATCGATCAGAACGGCCCAACCCAACTGTTCCGATCCGGCGGTTATGCTCTGAAAGGCGAAGCGCAGCGGCCCTGCGGAGAGCGTTCTGTATCTGGTTTCCGAGCCCCTGTTCTGCGAGATTCCGATGCGGATGGCGTGGAGCACGCCTTCTCCGGCGGACAATTCGGGATGGCAGGCCCGCACATCGAGGTGCTTGTCGAGCAGAAGCACGGGAGTGCGGAGGTGTTCGTGCGCGCGTTGCGCAATTTCGGACAGACCGCCGCCATTGAGGAGCGTGAAGATAAGGCTTTCCTGCAGGTCGGCGGAATTGCGGATCACGTCGTACCGCTGCTGCAGTTCCGCGTGGGCTTCCTTCAGTTTCTGAGCCGCCAGCTCGCGCGCTTCTAGCAGGGCCGCGTTCTCGATCGCCAGCGAAGCGAGATTGGCGAGCGTAGCGAGCTCCGCCGTATGCTGCGGCGTAAATGTCGACGGCTTGCGCCGCCAGACTTCGAGAACGCCGATCACCTGATCCTGGGACATAAGGGGGACTGCAAGCGCGGAACGGACACGTTCGGCGCGCGCAAGGCTCATGAAGTCGCGGCTGATGATTTCGCTTTGAACGTAGTCCTCGATCGAGCAGGGCTGGCGGGTCTCGAGGACGCGGCCGCCGACACCTTGTCCGGCTTTCATGCTCAGCGACGCGGTCTCTGCTGCCAGATTGCCGGTGCAGCGCTTCATCACCAGCGCATCGTCCTCCAGCAGCATGATGCCGCAGATATCCGCGGAGAGGCGGGCCTTCGCCTCGTGGGTGATCTGCAGAAAGATCTCCTGGAGGTTTCTGCTCTTCAGGATCTTGTTTGCCACGCGCTGAAAGACGCGGATCGCTTCTAGCTTGTCGGGGTTGCCGTGCTGGCTCTCGCTCGATGCGATCGCGAGCCTGAGGACGCGGGATAAAGTCGCGGCGCTGCCGTGCAGCGCAGCCGGATTGTTGATGCCCTCGACCAGAAGGGCGACGCTGCCGACCTGGACCGGGACGAAAACGGAATCGTCGAAATGGACGATATCCGCCAACGCATCCGGCAAGCTCTCGATCAGGGCTTCGTCGGCGCCATCATTGAGCTTCTCCCACTCGCGCCAGGCACCGGCCGAGCGGACGAGAAGCCGGACATCGCGGGCGGCGAGGAGGTTGCGAAACAGGATGCGCGCCTCGGCAAAGAGTGCCTGAGGGCCGCGATCGGCTGCGTTGGCGAGCGTGACGATCGCCTGTCGCAACGGCTCGAGCGCAAGGTCCGGATGATCCGCAAGCGCTTCCCTTTGCGCGAAATGCGCGGTCCTGCTCATGGACACTCCTCCCGCGCGGCCCAGAATCCGACACTGCAACTGTTCGTCGTTGTCGCGAACCTTGTCTTGTGCGATGCAGTATAGCTGCCGCTTCTGGAAGCTTGCTCTGGTTGGCCCAATTTGGCAACCGGGGCAGGGCTGATCTCAATCAGATCCGGGGATCGATCACGGCTTTCATGATCCCCTGCGCCTTGAGATCGGCATAGGCCTGGGCCGCGCCGGCAAATCCAATCCTGCGATCCACCACCACCGTGGGATCGAGAACGCCCGTCGTGATCAGCGACAGCAGGCGCGAACGGAGACGGATGGAATCGCCTATGGCGAAGCTCAGCGTCAGCTCATTGGCAAAGCTCTTTGCGAGGGGAAATGACCAGCCTTCGGCTGCATGCGCGCCGACCGAGATGATGCGACCGCGCTTCCGCACCAGGTCGAATCCGACAGACAAGGCGGCGGTGTTGCCTACGGCCTCGACGACCACGTCGACACCTTCTCCATCGGTCAAGCGGGCGACCAGTGCGGAGGCCTGTTCCGGAGTGGCGGCGAGGCTGCCATTGGCGCGGGCGAATGCGCGTCGTACCTTGCTCGGCTCGATCACGATGACGGCGCCGGCTCCCGCGGCTTGCGCCGACAGGGCCGCAAGCTGACCAACCGTCCCGCCGCCGATGATGGCGACGCGTATTGCCTCACCTGAGGATGTTACTTTCGCTTGACGGATGTAGCTCCGACTGTCGGCCGGTCCGAGGTTGCGT
>NZ_JBEGDB010000284.1:0-10320 GCF_043638955.1 Bradyrhizobium sp. 31Argb
TAGAAAGGGATCAGGAGCGGTCAGTTTCCAACTAACAAACCGGTTCAAGCGGTCCCGCTCCGCGGGTCCATTTCACTTCTTCACCATGGGCAAATTGCTCAACCAGGCCAATGTTGCAGCGACCGATATCGGCGCGTGGCTGAGGCAGCTCGACGCGTAACCGAACGGGCGACCGGTCAAGGTAACTAAGTTCACGCAGGGAAACCGGTCGATGTTCATTCGACTTTAATGTTCGCCATCAGGCGCAAGCCAACACCTTTAATGACGCGCAATGGCAACTCAACATCCTTGGCCTTGAGCTTGGCGCGGAGGCGAGTGAGGGCGGCGTCCAGGGCACGGCTTTCTGGGTCTGGCTCAATATCTCCAAAGAGTCCGGCGATCTCTTCGCGCGATACCGTGATATTCGGGCGGGTTGCCAAGTAGTCAAGCAACACCAGCTCTCGGCCGGATAGCCTGACAAATCGTCCCGCTGAGTCATGGAGCGTCTGGCGGGCTCGATCGAGACGTAACGTGCTGCTGGAATTCCCAACGGCACGATTAACCTGCTGTCTGCCGCGTCGTGCGAGATTCTCGATAGCCAGCGCCAATTCCTCACTATCGACGGGCTTGGTGAAGTAGAGATGCGCGCCATCGCCATATCCGCGCAAGCGATCCTCTCGTTCCTTGCGCGCGGTCAGCATGATGATGCCCATGTCCTCACGCGCCGAAAGTTCGGCCGCGAGATCAAATCCACTTGTGTCCGGCAAGTTGATGTCAAGCACGGCGACGTCAAAGCGCGCTTGACGCAGCGCTCTGTAAAATTCGATGCCGGAAGCCGCCTCGGTCACCCGCATACCGCGAAGGCGCAGATAATCCGCGATACTCTGGCGAAACTCGCTGTGGTCTTCCACAAGCAGGATGCTGACGTTCTGGGAGACGATCGGCCTCTCGGATTCCCGTATGAATGAATTCTCAGTCATCATAAAGAACTAGACCAGGAGTGGTGAAGAAGATTCTACGATGTTAGCAGCAGTGCTATTGCTATTTGCCCCAGCCAAAACAATAACAATTTTGACGAACGCTGCACGAGAGCGGTGGACGGCTCCCGTTCGGCGTGGCACGCGCCATTGCCTCTCGCTGTGGCTGTCAGTGCTGACATTTTGCATTCTCTCCGTCAGCGCGGAAGCTGCTTCCCACCTTCCAGCTATCGGGGGGAACGTGGCCGTGCTGACTGATCCTTCATCGACTCTGACGCTGCAGGACGTCCTGACGCCGGCCCGCCAAACGGAATTCCGTCCCGTTTCCGGCCAGAACATCAACTTTGGCTACATCGGTCATGCCGCATGGCTCCGACTGACCTTACCCGCCCCGGTCAATGCCGAAGGCATTCTATCCCTCACACCGAACTTTATTGACACGATCGACATCTACGTCGCCAAGCCAGGTACTGGATCCTCCAAGGACGACTTTACCCTCCATGAGGCGGGCGATCATCGGCCACTCCCGCACGATAGCTTTTCCGGGCTGGACAATGCGGTACGGCTCGAGTTCGCCGCGGGCGAAAAGACCATTGTCTATATCCGCCTGCTGAATACCAACTCGTCCACCCAGCTGAATCTGAGACTCGAGACAGTCCAGGGCCATACGCGGTCGGCCGCCCTCGTCGGCGGAAGCTATGGCGCCTGGTTCGGTGGCATGAGCGTGTTGTTCGTCATTCACCTCGTGTTCTTTTGCTTCGACCGCAAAAGGCAATATCTGCTCGTGGCCCTCAGCACACTTGGTGTGATGTTGGTCTACGCGGGCAATCTCGGGCTCAGTCATGTGTTATTGTTCCGTGGCACCGGGTGGGCCAACGATCTCTTTCTAGGCTTCAACGCCTGGATGGGGTTGGCATTTAGCGCTCTCGCCTGTTCGAGCCTGCTTGATCTGCGAAGAAAATCGATCTGGCTTCACGGGCTTTACCTCGCCTACGCCGCCATAGGGATAGTGGGCATCGGATTCGCGTTCGCGGGACGCAACCTCGTCTTCGGTCCTATCGGCTCGTCGGTGAGCATGCTGGCCGGAATCGTCAACTTCCTTTTAGGCTTGTGGTACCTGAACGAAGACGGGGCGGTCAGTCGACTTCGAGCTGCCGCATTCACGGCCATCGCCATAGGCCTTCTCATCACCCTTCGAGACCGATTGGGCTTCGACCTGATGCCGGAATGGAGTTATCACGCCTACGGCGTTTCGGGTCTCATTATGACGATTCTGCTCACTGGCTCGCTGGCGGTGTGGCTACGAAAGGCTGAAGCCCTCTCACTCGCGCAAGCGGCCGAGAGGCGCGTCGCGGAGGAAGCCCTGCAAGCTGAAATGCAGTCGCAATTCCGGCAGGTCCGCTTTCTGGAAGTCGTATCACACCAGTATCGCGCGTCTCTCGCGGCGATCCGCTCCAGCGTCGACAGCCTCGGCCTTTCACTGGCAAAGAGTGATAAGGCGAACCATGACCGCATCATGCGCATACGACGCTCGGTAGCGCAATTGGTGGAAGTTCTTGAGACCAATCTCGCACGCAGCCGCCTGCAGGGGCCTGCCTTTCGAGCTCGCCTCGCGCCGGCAACTGCCGGGTCCATTGTCGTCGCCGCACATCAACGCAGCCGCGATCTGCTGACAGGTCCGCAGATCAACCTTCATATTGCGCCCGATGCCGCCGATATCAAACTCGCCGCTGATACGGACATGCTCGAACTCGCGATCCTCAACGTGTTGGAGAATGCCGTCAAATATGCCGCCCTGAAGGGTGACTCCCCGATCGCGTTGTCGCTCGATAAGACAACGGACGGCATCGCGATAACCGTAACCGATCATGGCATAGGTATTCCGGAGCGTGATCTCCCTCATGTGTTCGAGAATTCCGTGCGCGGCTCGAATGCGAAGGGGACTGACGGTTCAGGGCTTGGCCTCTTCCTCGTTGCCAAGATAGCAACTGCGCATGGCGGTTCGGCCACCGTACAAAGCCGAGAATGCGAAGGCACCACGGTACGAATCACTTTGCCCGCTCGCGAGGCCTGAGCAAAGTTCACGTGTATCTCGAGCCCGATGCCACCTGACCATTGCGTCGGTGTGAATCTACTCCGTCGCGAGTGTTGTGAATTCGCCACGGTTTTCGTTGCGTTCCGTTTCGTTGCGCTACCAACGTTACGATTGGTTTCTAAGGTTTTCCTGGGGCTTCCGCTATTTTCCCCCAATGCGGCTCCGGCTTGCACATTGCGCGCAAGTGTTAGCTCAGGCGCAGGACTTGGGGGCAAAGAGTGGGCGCGAAGTATCCGGCAAAATTGCGCGACGATAACACGTCGCGGACAAGGCCCGCTGGGGTTGGCGCGCTCGCATTATTTGTCGCGCTCATTCTTACGGTTTTCGCCATGTGCGGGCAGGCTCATGCACTGTCGGCGGGATGTAGCGCTGTTGCAGGTGGTGCGCTGAGCGGAAGCAGTCAAAGCATGACATACGGCCCAGCTACGTTCGAAGCGGGAGAAACAATATCGTTTGTCAACAACTCAACTCTCTACACCAACACAATTCTAGCGAACCTCACGACGGGCGATTCAATAAATACGCCATCGACTACGGGAAGTTTGGCTATCAACTCCTCAGGGAGTCAGAAATTCAATGTGTACACGGGCGTCAGTGTGGGGCCCGCTATAATTGACGTCCGTGCCACGTGCAGCGGCCCAGCTTCGGCCCCGCTCACGCTCTCGCCTGCTGCCGGTACGTTAACTGCGGGAACTGTGGGATATGCTTACAGTCTAGCCCTCAGTGCCTCGGGTGGGACCGGCTCGTACACCTTCGCGGTCACCTCGGGATCACTCCCGGATGGCTTGACGCTCAACTCAGCTTCCGGCGCCATCACCGGGACACCGACACAAGCCAGCTCGGGTTCTTTTACGGTAACCGTCACCGACAGCGCCGCTAGTACTGCATCTGCGACCTATCAAATCCCGGTCGGTGGCGATTACACGCTGCCGGCTGCGACCGTCGGCGCAGCCTACGATCCCCGCCGGCTGGCTGCCGACGGACAACCCACTCCGACCTCGGGGAGCATCCCTCCGGGGATGACGATAACACTAGAGAGTGTGGTGAGGGTTATTCTGGGCGGTACTCCGCAACAGGCCGGGACCTACGTTTTCTCTTTCTCGAACGGGTCTCGCTACACGCTCGTTGTGAACCCGCCTGCTAATCTGACGCTCTCTCCTGCCGCGGGAGCGCTGACAGGCGGCACGACCGGCATCGCCTATAGCCAGACGGTAACAGCCTCGGGCGGGACCGCGCCCTATACCTATGCGGTCACCTCCGGTTCGTTGCCGAGCGGTTTGCTGCTCGATCCGTCCACCGGAAAAATCAGCGGTACTCCGACGGCGACAAGCAATTCCAGCTTCACCGTCACAGCTACGGATGCCAACAGGATTACCGGGTCGGCAGGTTATACGATCGCCATTTCGGCGTCGGCTGCGTCGTTCGCGTTTACGCCTCCTGCCGGCAGCCTGCCGGAAGCCATGGCGGGCGAGGAATACAGGCAGCCAATATCCGCCAAGGGTGGCGCCGCCCCGTTCATCTACAGCGTCGCTTCAGGCGCTCTCCCAAAAGGTATGACCCTGAACATCTCGACCGGTGAACTTACCGGGCCGCTTGCGCCCACTGCCGGGCCGGCCAATTACACATTCACACTCCAAGTTCAGGATGGCCATGGTGCGATCGGTACGGCCGCATACAGCCTGAAGGTCAATGCACAGAAAGTCACCGTCACCGACCAGGTGATCGATGTGCCGGCCGGTTCGACGCCCGGGGACGTCAATCTCAATCGCGGCGCAACCGGAGGGCCGTTTACGTCAGCGGATATCGTTTCCGTTGAACCCGCCAATGCTGGAAGCGCCAAGATTACCCGCGGTCAACTGGCGCAAGCGGGCCCGGCGCCGCCAACAGGCTGGTACCTCCGGTTCAAACCCGATCCTGCCTATTCTGGCCAAGTGCGCGTGGGATTTCGTCTGACGAGCGCGCTCGGAGTCTCCAACACAGGAACCGTCACCTACAAGCTGAGTCACGATGCGCAGAAGGTGGCCCGGGATATTGATGCCCTGGTCCACGGCTTCGTACAGACCCGCCAGAACATGATCTCTTCCACGATCAGCGTTCCGGGCTTGATGGAGCGCCAGCAGATGGGACGAGACAAGGATCCCGTCACGGCACGCGTACTGCCGTCGGAAAGTGGATTGACGCTCAACTTCGCCACCAGCCTCGCGCAGATGCAAGGTGCTCGCGACACCAAGTCTGGCGCTTCCGCGGCAGCATCCTTGCCTTTCAATCTCTGGATCAATGGCGCGATGCTGGCCCACAATCGCACTGAAAATGACGGCAAGTGGGGCAGTTTCGCCATGGTCAATCTCGGAGCGGATTACCTGTTGACGGAAAAAGCTCTTGTTGGATTTTCGTTCCACTTTGACCGGATGATCGATCCGAGCAAGGAAGATACCAAACTCACCGGCAATGGCTGGCTCGCAGGCCCATACGCGTCGTTCGAACTCGGCAAGGGCGTGTTCTGGGACACGAGCCTGCGTTATGGCGGCTCCGCGAACAATATCGACACGAGATTCTGGAACGGAACATTCGACACGAAGCGGTGGATGATCGACTCCTCGGTCAAGGGGCAATGGAATCTCGACAAGGTGACCGTGCTGACGCCGAGGTTGCGAGCCGTCTACTTCTCGGAAAGAGTCGAAGACTATGTGGTGAGCAACAGCGCGAGGGATCAAATAGCGATCAGTGGCTTTGACGCGCGCCAACTCCGCGTCAGTGTCGGCGCAGAAATCGCGCGATCCTACTTGCTCGGCAACGGTTCGATCCTCACGCCGAAGGTTGGAGGGACGGGTGGCTATTCCGGCCTCGATGGTTCTGGTGTGTTCGGCACTTTCACCGCAGGTGTTTCCCTGAAGACTCAAGACCAATGGACGCTCGACGCGGGACTTCTCTACAATGTCGAAGGGCGGGGTCAGTCATCCGTCGGTGGGAAGCTGGGGCTTGGGGCGAAGTTCTGATCGTGCTGCCGGATCACGCGGCCCGGTACCCACTTCGCTCGAAAACGCTCTAACTAACCCGCCCTCGCCGCACGCCGCAGCGATTGCGGCGGCTGGCCGAAGGCGCGGATGAAGGCGCGGCGCATCCGCTCGGGATCGCGAAAGCCGGTCGCCTCTGCGACGCGCTCGATGGCCTCGACGGAGGACTGCACGCGCTGCCGCGCCACCTCGATGCGCAGGCGTTCCACCGCTTTCGATGGCGTCGTGCCGGTCTCCGCGACGAAGGCGCGGGTGAAGTGGCGCGAGCTCATGCCGGCCTTCTCCGCCAAGTCCTCGACCGTCAGCGGCGCATCGAGATGCTCGCGCGCCCAGGCGAGCAACGGGCCGAAGCGGCCGTTTGAAGCCTTCAACTCCAATAGCGAGGAGAATTGCGACTGGCCGCCGCTGCGGCGGTGATAGAGCACGAGATGCCGCGCGGTCTTTTGCGCGATCTCCTCGCCATAGTCCTCGGTGATCATCGCCAGCGCCAGGTCGATCCCGGCGCTGATCCCGGCCGAAGTCCAGATGTTGTCGTCACGGGTGAAGATGCGATCCGGCTCGAGCTTCACTTTCGGATAGGCGGAAACGAAATGCTTGGTCCGCTGCCAATGCGTGGTGGCGCGGCGGCCGTCGAGCAGGCCGGCTTCGGCGAGGATATAGGCGCCCGAGCAGACGCTCGCGATGCGGACACCGCGCTTGGCCAGCATGCGCACGAACGCCAGCGTCTTTGCGCACCTCGCCGCCGTACGCACCCCCTCGCCGCCCGCGACGATCAGGGTCGTGATCGCCGCCGACGGTCGCAGCCCTCGCGCGAACATCTCGGCGCCCGAGGACGAACGCACGGGCCCCGGCGTCACCGCGATCACCTTCAACGCGGGCGGATTGTCGGCAGAGCGCGCGGCGATCTCGAAGGCCGAGATCGGGCCGGCGGCATCCAGCAATTGAAACTCAGGGAAGATGAGCACGCCGATCATCAGACCTTCTCCTATCGGTCTCCAAAACGGAGGATTGTCCTGAAATGAGGGAATTATGCCATTTTGGACATGAGGCCACCATGCCATTGTGTCGCGGTCAACCGATATTGAGGCGCTCCCATGTCCACCCCGCTACAGATCGGACTTCTGGTGTTTCCAAAGGTGACGCAGCTCGACCTTACCGGTCCGCTGCAGGTGTTCTCCTCCGTGCCCGGGGCCAAAGTGCATGTGGTGTGGAAACGGATCGAGCCGGTGCCGAGCGATACCGCGCTGGCGCTGATGCCGACGGTCAGCCTTGCCGACTGCCCGCAACTCGACGTGATCTGCGTCCCCGGCGGCATGGGCGCCGACGACATGGTCAACGACGAGGAGATGCTCGCCTTCCTGCGCAAGCAGGCGGAGGGCGCGAAGTACATCACCTCGGTCTGCACGGGCTCGCTGGTGCTCGGCGCCGCCGGTCTGCTCAAAGGTTATCGCGCCGCGACGCACTGGTCGGCGATCGATTTCCTTGGCGCGTTCGGCGCGATCCCGGCGCGAACGCGGGTCTGCATCGACCGCAACCGCATCACCGGCGGCGGCGTCACCGCCGGCATCGATTTCGCGCTGACACTGGTGTCGGAGCTGGTCGACCGCAGGACGGCGGAAGCCATCCAGCTTCGGCTCGAATACAATCCGAAGCCGCCGTTCAACGCCGGCTCGCCGGACACTGCGCCGGCCGAAATCCTCGCCTTCATGAAAGAGAAGATGGCATCGTCACAGGCGCGCCGCGGCGAGATGATCGCCCGCGCCGCGGCACGGCTCGCATAAATTTCAACGCAAAGAAAAAGGCCGCCAGGTTTCCCGGGCGGCCTTTCCTGTCTTACGGTGGCCTCACATTAACGGGCGATTTCAGGACGTCTGCACCGGGGGCCTATGTCCCGGCCGCATCCCACTCGGAGGCCGCTGCTCATCGGGGCAGTCGCGATTCTGGAGCCCGATCCGACGCGGTGGTCATCCACCTCCGTAAGATGACCGTATTGAGCTCCAATCGCGCGTGACGCGCAAGAAGGCCGTACTGCCCGTCCCCGTTGTTACCGTTGTTCACAGGCGCGCGTGCGCTGCACGCGCAATTGCGCGCTCGCACAACGTACGAATGAGGTTGATTCAGCTCGCGGGTGTCCAGGGCTGATAGTCGCCGGTCGCCTTTGGGCGGCGGCCGCTCGCCAGCGTCGAGCCGGACGGACGATACGCCGCCGGCGTGCCCGTCATGTTCGGCACATGCGGCTTTTCCCATTCCCGCGGCGTGTACTTCTCTTCGGTCGGTGGCATGTCGACCACGTGATGCAACCAGCCGTGCCATGACGGCGGCACCCGCGAGGCTTCGGCGTAGCCGTTATAGATCACCCAGCGGCGCTCGAAATGCAGCACCGGATCGATCTTGCCGCCACGGGTGCGATAGTAGCGATTGCCCTGCTCGTCCGTACCGACGAGTTCGCCGAACCGCCAAGTCCAGAGCTGCGTGCCAAAGGTCTGGCCATTCCACCACGTGAAGATTTTGAGCAGGAATTGTTTCATGAAGCGCCGGCCGGTTCGGGATCGTTGGGCTGTGATGCCATCCGCGGATCGAATTGTCCAGATTGCCGCACGTGTTGTGCCCCAGGGCGGAACAACACGGTGTAGTGTTGGCGGCCAATTGTCGCGGAATTTGGTCTAACCCGTTCATTCGCCATACAGTTCCTATCTGAGAGGTTGAGGCCCCGCGCAGCAAGGTGGCGCGAGGCTCGGGAACACCGGCCCCTGGAAAGGGTTGGGTCATGTCCCGCAGATGGAGTCCCAATGATGATCAATCTCAAGATTTTAGGCACCGCCGCGGCGCTCGCGCTGGCGCTGCCGCTCGTGGTGCCGAGCGAAGGTTTTGCGCAGGGTACCAAGTTCTCGGCCGGGCGGGTCGGCGGCGGCGGAGCGGCCATTGGAGGCGGTGGAGGTGGATTCCGCGGAGGCGGCTTTGCCGGCGGAGGCGGCGGCTTCCGGGGTGGCGGCTTTGCCGGCGGCGGCGGTGGCTTCCGAGGCGGCAGCTATGCCGGCGGCGCCGGCCTTGGCACCAAGTTCGCGGGCGCTCCCGCCTTCCGTGGCGGCGCGGTTGCTAATCCTGGTTGGAGCGGCGGCCGGCCCGGGTGGAGCGGTGGGTATCGGCCCGGCTGGCGCGGCGGCTATGGTCACCGCGGCTACGGAGTTTGGCCCGGCGTTGCTGCAGGCGCCGTGATCGGCGGCGCGCTCGCGTCGAGCGCCTATTACGACGACTATTATGGCGGCTATGGATATGGAGCGGGCGACTACGACGACGGCTACTACGACGACAGCGCTGCGGTTGCGGTCGCGCCTGGCGGCGGTGACGTCGCCTACTGCCAGCAGCGCTACAAGTCCTACGACCCGGCGTCGGGCACCTATCTTGGCTATGACGGTCAGCGTCATCCCTGCCCCTGACCGGCTGATTCTTCTTGCGTGAAAGAGGGCGGCGAAAGCCGCCCTTTTTTTGTTGAGAGGTCGCCTTCAGTTTCGCGAACGTGAATTAGCTTGCAAGCGAATCTCATATGCACGGCATCTTGCAGACGTGCTATCGCGCTTGCGCCTTAATCAACGAGTCGGCCGTGCGGGTCGGCATATGCAGATATCATCTCAACAAAAGGATCCGTCGTGCCGCGCGTTCTCGTGGTCGATGACGACCCCATGGTGTGCGCCGCCATCGAGGTCTGTCTGAAGCGCAAGGGTTTTGACGTCACCGTCGCCGACGGCGGCGAAGCCGGGATGGTCGCGCTCGAAGATCGAAGCTTCGATGTGATGCTGATCGATGTCTTCATGCCGCATATGAGCGGCTTCGAATCGATCCGGATCTTTCACGAGCGCGCGCCCGATATCCCGATCATCGCGATGTCCGGCTACGCCTTCGCCAACGCCGAGCGAGCGCCGGATTTCCTGCGCATGACCCTCGAGCTCGGCGCCGCGCGCTGCCTGCGCAAGCCGTTCACACCGGAGGCGCTGATCACCACCGTCAACGAATGCTTCGCTCAATCAGCGGCATCGTCCCGCCTCTTGAAGTAACGACACAAGGCGATCGATCAGCTAGAGCATGATCCGGAAAAGTGGACACCGGTTTTCCGAAAAGATCATGCTCAAGCAAAAAGATAGAGCGGGGTGATGATTCGAAGAAAGATCATCACGCTCTACGCCGTGTGGACAGTTACCTTATCCAGAGCAGAGTGGCGGCAATGGCGACGACGGCGAAGTAGTTTCGCGCGGTCTTT
>NZ_JBEGDB010000285.1:0-10303 GCF_043638955.1 Bradyrhizobium sp. 31Argb
GTCACTTTGGCGTAGAGCTCACCAGGCCGCCGCCCAGCGCGCGCACTTCAAAACAAAAAGACAACTGTAATGCTAGTCAACTCGAATTACGGTGACGGTGCATTAAATCGGTGCCGGGATCCGGGCCGGTCGTGGAGCGTAATGAGGAGCGCGCCTCGGATAACGAGGAGCGATTTTACCGAGACCGAGCTCTATGAGCTACTTATCGCCGTTGAATAGGCTCAAGCGTGAGCGAGCTACGTTTTTCACCGATTCCACTGCGAACGGCAGGATCTTATAAGGGACGACTTCGTAGGGCTGTTGGGCCAAACCCTCCTCCAAGCCGCGTCTCCAGGCAACCCGCAATTCAGTATTGATGTGGATGATATTGATCCCAGCGGCGATTGCCTTCCGCAAGTCTTCGTCGTCGGTTCCCGATCCGCCATGCAGGGTAAGTGGCACTTGGGCCGCGCTCTTGATCTGGGCGATTCTCTGGATATCCAACCGCTTCCGTGTTTGTCCCTGCACCATGCTCTTTAGCATCCCGTGCATGTTGCCCACGGCCGGAGCGAGGATGTCGACCCCTGTAGACTCGACAAACTGTCTCGCTTCTGCAGGAGATGTTAAGCCCCTCGACAAGTCGGGAGCCTCTTCATGTATTTCAGAACCGGTTCCAATGTCGCCGATCTCTCCCTCGACAAGGACGTCAGAATTGATTGTTTTGAGGGCTTCGACCGCTTCTCTTGTTTGCCGTACGTTCTGCTCGAATGGCAGCGCGGAAAGATCAAAGACGATCGCGTCAAATCCGGCCCTGACCGCTTCTATGGCCTTTGCCAGGGAATGCGTATGATCTGCGTTAAGAAATATTGGGCAGTCGCATTCCTCACGCAACCTCCGCACCAGAGCCGCAATTTCCGAGGCTCCGAAAAACTCCCGTTCGCCCTCGGATGCACCGACCACCACTGGGACCTTAAGTTCCTGTCCGGCTGCCGACACCGCCTTCAATAGAACCCAATCGCCGACGTTGAAATGGCCGATCGCGACACCGTCTTTCTGACTCTGCTGCAAAGCATCCCGCAAGCCATGCATCAAGAGCCTCCTCATAAATGTTGTTGCGTCGCGCTCTGCACCATATTCGCATAACTGGGTCTCCTGTTGCCTCTCGCAAGACACGAAACACGGGCATTTGAATGCAGGGGCGCTCAATCCATTGCGGCCGGTGAGAAGCTGTTGCAATCTGGCAGTGACAACGATAGCCGACACCGCGATGCGGGAAGAAGATATCGGCCGTCGGCTTCGTGGGGTGGGCAAAGACACACTTGCGCCGTGCCTACCATCGGGAGTTCTCCGCCGCACCCGTTCGGCAGTTTCGACCGCGCAATCGCCGGCGAGGGAGAAGCTCGCCGGCGATGCATCGCCATCAGCAGAGTGCCACCTATTGCCGCATCAGGCGAACCACGTCCTGCCTCAGCAGGTAGAGCGAGACGGCGAGCAGAACGACGTCCTTCATCAGGAAAGGCACGTTGCCCGTCATCGCAGGGAAGCCTCCCGCAGTGATATCCCAGCCCTCAGGCATGAACGGAATGATGGTGACGGTTGCGATGAAGGTGCCGGTCGAGCCCAGCGCGCCGAGAACGCCGAACTTCTTGTCCCAGAAGCCCGCCAGCAGCAAGGTCCCGAACGTCCACTCTGAGACGCCCAGGAAGTAGCTGGCGCCGGCGTGGCCGAATACGGGATAGAGCCACCAGATCAGCGGGCCATTGCTGATGAACGGAACCAGTCGTTCGAATTCGTACGGAAACCACTTCTGGTAACCGAAGAAGAAAAACATGATCACCATCGAGGCCCGGACGACGTGATAGTCGAGGTCTTCCGCGAGCAGGCCGGACCTGTGCAGCGCGCGAACAAGCGGATTTTGAGTGGTGTTGGTAATCGTGGTCATGGTCGTGATCCTTTCATCCAAGATCTGACTGAGCGCAGTTGCGTCACGCCACTGCCGGGAAGTCGATCTCGGTGTCGTTGATGCGGTTGAAGACGTTGGTGAAGACGGTGGTCGCGAAGGCCAGGCTGATCTCGACCAACTGCGCGTCGCTGTAACCGGCGGCCTTGATCGCGGCGAAATCCTCGTCACTGACGGTGCCGCTGGACTGCGCGAGCTTGCGGACGAAGCCGACCAGTGCGTCGCGCTTGGCGTCGCCAGTGGGCTGGCCCTCGCGGATCTGCTTCAGCACCTCCGGCTTCACGCCGGCGAGCTTGGCGAGATAGCTGTGGGCAGCGACGCAGTAATCGCAGCCGCCGGCGGCGCTGATGATGAGCTTGATGACCTCCTGATCGCGCTTGGTCAGTGTGCCGGTGGCGAGCACTGCATCGGCGGCCAGGACCGACTTTAGTGCAGCGGGGCCGTGCGCGGCGATGGCGGCGAAGGTGTTCGGGACGCTCCCGATCGCCTTCTTGATCTGGGCATAGACTTGGCCCGACGGGCCGATGTCGGATTCGAGATTGGGGACTGAGAGACGGGACATGGTGGCACTCCTTGATTGGGGGTGTGAACGATCGTGGAGTGACGGTATGACTGCGCCGTGATACTTTGAATGTCATAAAATCTCGAATATATGCCCTATCGTCTCATGGCGATAACTTCGGGAGGGACGCGATGGATTGGCTTAGCCAGCTCTTCGAGATGATGCCGGTGCGCGGGCGGCTCGACCTGCGCTGCAACTATGGCGCTCCATGGCGCATCGACCAGGGGCCCGGCGAGGCCAACGAAATCCCGTACCACGCCGTGCTCGCCGGCTCCGCGCTGCTGGAGGACCCGGCGGGAGGAAGGCCGCTGCAGCTGAAGCCCGGCGACATTCTGCTACTCCCCGGCAATCCTCGTCACATCATGCACGACGACAGCGGGGCCGCGCCGCTGCCGGCCCGCAACCGTGCGGCCCTCAACTTCACGATCAGCGAAAATCTCGGATCGGACGAACGGCTCGATCTGTTGTGCGGTCACTTCGCCGTCGCGCCGCCGCACGACCGCCTGCTGCGCAGCTATCTGCCGCCGCGCCTGGTCGTGCATGCCGGCACTCACGCCGGAAAGGAAACAGCCGCGCAGCTCGCAGGCCTCGTCGCGCTGATGCGGAGCGAGTCGGCGGACGATCACCTGGGCGGCCGCGCCATGCTGAACGCGCTGTCGACGGCGATGTTCGCGCTTGTGCTGCGGCTCGCGAGCGAGACCCAAGACGCCCCGCGGGGTCTTCTTGCCCTGGCCGGTCATCCCCGCCTCGCACCGGCGGTGGCTGCTCTGTTCAACGAGCCCGCGCGGGCATGGTCGCTGCCTGACCTTGCGCGCCTCAGCAACCTGTCGCGCGCGACGCTCGCGCGGCAATTCCAGGAGAAGCTGGGAAGATCGGCCAGTGATCTCCTCACCGACATCCGCATGACGCTCGCAGCCAACGAACTCAAGAAGTCTTCGCTTTCGACCGGCGCTGTGGCAGAGGCAGTAGGCTATCAATCGGAAGCGGCCTTCCAGCGCGCCTTCAAGAGCCACATGGGCGTCACTCCGGCGCAGTGGCGCAAGATGCAGGCGCCATCTGGCCGGGACCTCTTCGCAAGGCCCGTAACACCCATCGAAGGGAAGCCTGCGGAAGCAGCCGAAGCGACTACGATTGACGAGTCTAGCCAACGAGAGGCGGCGATGCGTCCTCGCTGACCTAGAAGATGAAGGCGCGATGCCGGTCAGGCCGCCGCTGCCGCCTCGGCAGTCGGGTAATCCGTGTAGCCGCGCGCACCGCCACCGTAGAAGGTCGACCGATCGTGGTGGTTGAGCGCAAGGCCGCGCCGCAGCCACCCGGGCAGATCCGGATTGGAGATGCAGTGACGGCCGAATGCAACGAGGTCGGCGTCCCGGGCGCGACGAGGCTCGACCTTGCCTTGCATCACGGTTCTCGTTTGAGTGTTTACGTGGAGGACGGCGGCCGCCATTCGTTTCGTTGAACTCACACCCAGAAAGCTAAAGAAGGCAGCCGTGCCGGGTAGCGGGTCCGTTGGACTAGTGATTATTCCCGCCGGGAATGACCGTTGTGGAACGGTCAACATCCGCGGCAGATGATCAGCTTCCGGTCCAGTTCCTGGTCGAACTGCTGTTGCTGACGCTCCCATGCCGCGACGGCCTCGTGCCGGGGGACATCGGCTTGGTGCGGTTGCCGATGGCCGACCGGAGCAAGCCAAGGCCGCTGCGCGGTCAGCACGGCCGGCGCTTGGTCTGCAGTCTGGCTAATTGGCAGATCGGGGAAAACGCGGACGACATCGTACTGATAGGCCGCATGCGCCGGCGAAAGCATTCCGACAAAGACGAGGCCTGCCCTTGCCGTGCTGATTGCGCGCTTCAGAATCGAGATGCGGGACATGGCGACACTCCTTTGGAGGAGGCTCGGGGTGAGCAACTCCGTTGCGTGTCACCGTACTCATTGTCCCAAAAGGCTGAATGCCGCCCGGGATCGAAGACATGCTCGTTCGTCTCGTGATGAGCGGGCGCAGCGGGCTTGAGTGCAGCGGCGGCCAGTCGCGCGTGATATAGTGCTGGCCTCGGAAGGCAGGCATTCACAAGCTAACGTGGACCAATGCCACTACCGTCAACATGAGCGATCTCGCACCCAAACGCATCGCGTCGAGCCGAGATAATGCTCGGCTGGGACTGATGCCGACGCTCTTGCTAAGTATGCGATTGCTTGTGTTGATTTCAGTCAGTTCAATTCTAGCTTTGAATTGGATCACCGGCCGAGTCGATCACCCTGATCAGCCGCGAGATTTTTGAGATGCTCCCGGACGGCTTTCACTGCATCAGCCGGGGAACGCATCTCGTCAAAGGCAAGCACGAGGGCCTCGAGGTGTATCAACTCGTCGACACGGCGAAAGATGTCGCGCGCAGTACGGTATGACCCAGTCCGTGCTCAGTTGTGGACTATGTGTGGACCGTTTAGTGCTTTTTGTCCGGTTCGGGTCATTTTCGACCGATGCCGCGGGCTCTGCCTACCACTTGATGTCCGCTCTGCTCCAAAACGGTTGTCGGGCCGAGCATTGTGTTTGACCTGACGGTTGTGATGCAAGCTCATAAGCCGTGGGGTCCGAATGATGCGCTACGAGCTCGCGACTATGAATGGGCCGCAATCAAGCTTGACGTGTAAACCTGTCGGCACCGCCTTCTAGGCGATTCCAATTACGGTGACGATGTACTTAATCGGTGCCGGGTCATGAATGTATTCAAGCATCAGTTGGCGGTCGTCGATCCAGTCCGCGCGATGGTCCGCACCTGGTCGACGGGATCGCCGCGCACCATAAACCGCCGACCGCGCCGCAGCCGAAGCCCAACACCGAGAGCTGCATTCCCGTGCGTCCAAAGACCCGCAATTGCATCGCTGTGCCTCCGGCTGATTGAAGATTATGCGATATCGAACGTCGGCTACTCAACCGCAACATTTGCCGCGTGGTGATTGGCCCTCACTTTTCGATTTCCGGCCCTCTGACTGCGGCCAGCACGTATTAGCCATCAAGCGGTGAGCGGCTTTTCGGACCAGGGCGGATTGGGCCGCCTTCTCACGCTGGGGCAACGCAGCGAAGCGACGTCCGCTTTGCCCTAGAGCGACGCGGTTACCTTTTGACAGCAAAACAACGTGATGGGCCAGAAGCTGACATTGGCCGCACAGTATCGCCGGAAACAGCGTGGTGCCGTAAGGAATTTTCGCTGGCTAGAATCAGCTTCCTATCCACAGTGAGCGCTCGGTTTGTTGCCGGCGTTTCGAAGGTCTGATGCCGTGCAAGGCGACTATCAGCTATCAGCGGCTGCTTGCCGGCGCCCTCACCGAGCGCCGGCAAGGCGCCCGTCAATTTACCAACTCGAAATCACCGGGCTTCCAGGACTTGTTGAACCACGGCTCGAGCGGTCCGTAGAGCCGCAAGAGCGAATTCCATCCCTTGCCGGGTACCGTTTCGACCCAGTTGCTCTCCTGGCCGGCCGGCGCCTTCGGGCCGAACCAGATCGTCACCGAGCCGTCCGCATTCTTTTTGATGCTTGGCTGGTTGCTGTCGATACCGGCGAGCTTCTGGTTGGTTTCCAGCATCGAGCGGGTCTGATTGTCGTAAACGGTGAAAGACCAGAATTGATTGACCGGAACCGGCGCCGGTAAGGTGATCTTGTAGGTCTTGCCGCCTTCGAGATAGCTCCCCTGGGAATCGCGGGCGGAATACGCGTAAGCAGAGCCGCTTCCGGGGCTTGCTGCCGCCATCGCCGGCGTAATCCCGGTCGCGTAATAATGAAACAATGACCGCGCATCCAGATTGTAGGCGCCGTTGTCCATGAACTGATAGCTGCCGCCCGGAAAAGCCGTCCCCCATTCACGGTCGGGATAGATCTTCACGCGCGGATCCCGCGGCGCAAATACGGTGGCGCGCGCTGCGGCATTGGCGACGGCGACGGCGTCCGTGAGAATCGCCTTCATGCGCGCATCCGGAGCGAATGGCTCGCCCTTCTTGATGCCGACTGCGGCAAAGAGACCCATCGTTTCCGGTCCGGCAAATCCCGCCGGCTCATTCTGGACCACGGCGTTGAGTTCTTCGTAAAAATGGAAGGTGTTGGCATGAACCGTATTGAACTTCATGCCGGATGTGTTGACGAATTTCTGCGCGGGTGGCCTGGCCGCAGCCGATAGCGGGTAAACACGAGCGTTCGCCTTGACGCCTTTTACCGCGCCGGCAACGTCGCCCTTCTCGACAAAGGCGCGATAGAAGATGACAACACCGTTGGTCTTCGGCCGCGCAACGAAATAGCCGCTATCCGGCACAGCGTCCTTGTAGCCGGGTGGAACGAACAGATATTTGCCGCCCTTGCCCCTGTCGGGCCCGGTGAGGCCGACGTCGGTGATCCAGTGGAAGTAGGCGTCATCCGCCGGTCCAAGCACTTTGGGCGGAACCTGCACGACCATCGGACCTTTGTTCAGGTCGAGACAGAGAAACACATAGACGGTCGTCGAATTGGGCGTGAGGAATATGGAACGCGCGTCCATCAAATCTTCGGTGATCCCGATGGCGCCGTTGCGCTCGACTCCGATGCTGCTCAAGCCCTCGCATAGCCCGTAAACTGATGCGGCCGGCATACCCGACATGAAAGCTTCAACCCCCGACCAAAATCAAGCTGGTCGTAAACTTTCTCGACCGTCTCCTTGTCCGGCAAGCCGTCGAAGAATTTCAGCGTCCCGATGCGAGTCTGCACCGTGTCGGGCGTGAGAATGTATGAGGGCACGTTCGCAGAATATTTGTGTTTCGGCAGCTCTTGAGCGAAGGCCGGGACGACGGTCGATGCCAAGATGGCAACGAGCGCCATGTAAGATAACTTCATTCGAATCCCCCTATGACTAAACATTTCGGAGTTACACCGGCGATAGGTCCATGCGTCAGCATGTCATATTGGTAGCAATGTCTGCGCCTTTTTTCGAAGTCGACATGGAGTGCGATAGCCGAGCATCGCGTCCAGATTGCGCCGTTGCGGAACCTGGCGGCCAAAGCAGCCGGCCAGCCCCGTCTTTTTTCATTCTCAACAGGGCTCAGGCTGTCGGCACTCCATCACTTCTTCATCTTGGTGCCTGCTGTCCGGTAGTCCTTGAAGATCACGTCGATCGCTTCGATGATCTTTTTGCCCGGATTAGCCTTGCAATGGACGATGACTTCGTGCTGCAGGGATTTGGCGCGGGCGACCTGCATCACGTGCTTCTTGGCAAGGCCGTTGTACCAACCGCTGTACCAGGCAGCGAGATAATCGGCGTCTTCCTGAAACGTGTTCGCCAATTGGGCGCACGTCAGCTTTTGAACATCAAGATAGCCGTCGCGGTCCGCGTAGGTTTTGAGTTCGACCTGGGCTAAAGCCGGTCCCGCAGTGAGGGTAACCGCGCAGCATAGGATGAGTTTCTTCGCAATCATTTGGACAATTCCTTCTGTTGTTGTGACCTCACGGCGCGTGGTCGTGGCAATCAACTGACTGGTTGGAGCTTCATTCTCGCAACGCCCAGCGCGAGGTTGGCGCCGACCTGCCCTTCCACCGACAGCGGCTGTAACGAGACGGACTTGCGCGTGCCGCCGACGAGCAGGTTGGCACCGACACCGACGCCGACCGAAATGTCGCCGCTGGCGCCGACGAATTCGCCGGCCAATGCGCCAGACGGGACCGTGGGCGTGCTCGCCAGCACCGCCCATGCCATCACGCCTCCTGCAGTCACGCCGAGGTCAAGGCCCAGGCGTCCGATGGTGCCGACATAATTCTGGGTCCGGCCGGACTCGGATTTGAACTGGCAGGCCAGCCTCTGGCGTGACCCGACCACCAGGCCGACGCTCGCCGAAGTTCGACAAGTGAGTACACCTTGACGGATGGTGTTACCCTGCGCCGAGGCCGGTATCACCGCAATCAATGACACGACGCTCGAAGCAAACAGAAGACAAGGAGCGGCGCACACTTTCTGGAACATGATGATCCCCTAACGCTTCGAAAAATGGATTGATCGACATGACGGAGCGCGGCGACCCGAAAAAGCGGTCTCCGCCGTTTTAGCGCCTGCCAACCCGATTGACCGGACCGCCACGGTTCATCGGTGTTCCTGGTCGTACACCCACTCCCGAGGCACCGACGCCTGGAGTCACCACGGCTCGCGCCACCGGCCGCGGCCGCAACACGACGCCGGGTCTGACGACGCAACCAGCGGGATAGGCGATATACTGGCAGTAGACGACGGCGCTGGCCTGTTCACTGCTGGCGGTCATCAAGCCCGCTGTCAGCAGGACTGATAGTGCAATCGAACGCTTCATCGTTGCCTCCTCCCATTGTCATCCTCCTATTGTCAGCTATGAACTGGTCTCACCGGCAAACGGTGGCGATCCGTCCATAGGCGTCCACGACCTGCGTGCACGCGGGGGCGACCACCACGGGCGCAGCCACGACGGCCGCACCTGTCGCTACCGCACCGACTGCCACGGCCCTGCGTGTGGTCCGCCGGGCAACGCCCGCATAACTCATCGGCGTCAGCGGGTGGCCTACGCGCGCCTCGGCAGAAGAAACGAACGCGGCTTGGGGGGCTATCGGCAGTTGACCGTTCCACAATAGGACGGCGGCGCCAAGCATGGCACCAAGCGAGAGACGAGCGAAAGCGGTGAGACTACGGTTCATTTCCTTCCTCCTGCCATGGTGGTGCCTTCAGGCACTTCGTCGATGTCGCCGAGTTCGCCGATCGCGATCTTCTTGGCGGCCGGGTCCGGCTTGAACGCAAAAGTGTCGGCCGCGACGTCCGCCTTCCAGTCCTTGATCCGGAGGGTATATTGCGGCGCCTGGCCGGTCCCCTTGCTGGTGATGACATATTTGCGCGGGATCGGCCTAGCGCCGGATTCGATCCATATCTGCCAGTCGGTCTCCATGTTGCGGAAGGCAAGATGGTCGCACTCGACGCCGTCGATGACGCCCTTGCCAATCACGGCAGCCTCGACCACGTCGAGCATCATGACATTGAAGACGTTGGACAGCAGCAGGTCGGCCCCGGGAGCGACCACACCGTGCTTTTCCCGCAGACCGTCGATCAATTCCTCCGCGGTACCGGGCGCTTCGATCTGAGCGTAATCCTTGTTGTCCTTGTCGTTTATGGTCAGCATCTTGCCGTCGAACACGATCTCGACGTCCCGGTAGCCGCCGGTGCGTGTGGCGCGCAACTTGTCCGGGCGACTCAATTGCACCTGGCCGGAGCTGGTGAACTGGATTTTCTGCAGTTGCGAAGTGATGACTTCGATGTCGGAGTCATAGGTGACGGAGATCGCCTTCTGGCTCACTACATAGTCCGTCATCGCCTTGAGGAGCTTTTCGGCATCGCCCTGCGCGCCGGCCTGCGACACGAGGGTGACGCTCGCGGTCATTATCGTGCCAAGCAGGATTGGCCACCGGATCACTTCGTGCATCTTCTTCATGGCGCGGCTCTCCCGTTCAACGTCATCATGGGGGGTACCTTCCTTCTTCCGCCGTAGAGTGAGGCACCTCGATGACGCTTTCATCTCACACGGGGAGAACGGGGGACTATCCGGATTCTGCAAAACCGGATGCGGACTATCCGCTTTCTGCAAGATCTCGTGTAAGCTGGGCCGGCATCACAAAGGGCAGCATCAATGCCGGCTTCGCTTGAAGGACAATCGACAGGGCCTCAGCTCATCGAAGCGCGGTTCGACGACATCGATGCGATGGCGGCTAGGCCGTGTGGACAGTTACCTTATCCAGAGCAGAGTGGCGGCAATGGCGACGACGGCGAAGTAGTTTCGC